>NZ_JAYKGJ010000004.1 GCF_036860695.1 Rosettibacter firmus
CAAAGAGATAAGATTGGCAGAGATAATCACAATTCCACTATGGTTCGATTCATACACTTAGAACAAGTTATACTCCAACATCGGGTGCAGAATCACAATTCCACTATGGTTCGATTCATACTACACTGAAACAATACAAGAAGTCCAAACAGATTTAATCACAATTCCACTATGGTTCGATTCATACTTGTAAAAGCTTTTGGAGGTTTACAAAACCAAAGATTATCACAATTCCACTATGGTTCGATTCATACCAGTACGTACGCGGCACCAGTTGGTTTGATGAAAACATCACAATTCCACTATGGTTCGATTCATACATCTTAAATGCTTTAGAAAGAATGCTTACTTACAATAAATCACAATTCCACTATGGTTCGATTCATACTCAATTTGCTAATGTATTATATAGAAAGTTTTTTGATGATCACAATTCCACTATGGTTCGATTCATACAATAATTGTTTGCATAAATTTAATATCAAAAAATTAAATCACAATTCCACTATGGTTCGATTCATACCGTTTCAAAGAGGAAATTTCTAATAAACTGATAGATAATCACAATTCCACTATGGTTCGATTCATACTCTGTGAAGTTATGTAATAGTTTATTAGCAATTCAAAAATCACAATTCCACTATGGTTCGATTCATACAATACTGAAGTTTTTACATATTGCATCAACCTTATTGCATCACAATTCCACTATGGTTCGATTCATACCTTGGAGGTTAACATGAGATACAAAAGATTTCTTGTATCACAATTCCACTATGGTTCGATTCATACAATAGAATTCTCAAGATGATAATTAATTCCCGCCTGCATCACAATTCCACTATGGTTCGATTCATACGATTTACAGTTAAATAAAGTTAATCTCCCCGATAATATCACAATTCCACTATGGTTCGATTCATACTAGAATTATTAATTGGTAGGTATTTTCAACAACAAGAAATCACAATTCCACTATGGTTCGATTCATACGATTAAGCAGTGGAAATTACTATAGGGGCAAGTTATGATCACAATTCCACTATGGTTCGATTCATACTCTATGAAGTTACAATAAATTATAATAACTAAATGGAATCACAATTCCACTATGGTTCGATTCATACAGATATAAAATGGCTTCGTGAAAAATGGAACGAGGGCTATCACAATTCCACTATGGTTCGATTCATACGACAAAGTATGTAACAATCGAAATCTATCGTAAACATATCACAATTCCACTATGGTTCGATTCATACCTTGAAAATAATATTGATAAAGAAATAAAAGAAGTTAATCACAATTCCACTATGGTTCGATTCATACTGAAAAAAGTGCACCTCCCACAAATAGTCTCCAATAGATCACAATTCCACTATGGTTCGATTCATACAAAAATAATCTTTTTTATGTCTATGACAAGAAAGTGATCACAATTCCACTATGGTTCGATTCATACCAATGAAACTGACAAACAGAAAAATCATTAATATGTTATCACAATTCCACTATGGTTCGATTCATACCTGTTACAAGAATTTCTTCGTTAAAGGAGGTTTTTCTTATCACAATTCCACTATGGTTCGATTCATACGGAGACATTTGGGTATTGTAAAGCGGGGCAAACTATATCACAATTCCACTATGGTTCGATTCATACTGTCTATTTTAATTGCAAAAATATGCATTTTCGTTTTAAAATCAAGCTATAACGAATTTAAAATTTCCTTGAACCTCATTTTATTTAAAAACCCCGGGGGGTTCAAGTTTTGATTTCAGTCTGTTTTCAAATATTTTTAAAAGAGTTCCCGATTTTTCTAAAATTTTTCTCGAGATTCAAAAATTTTCCTTCGTTTTTAATCTGTTTTCTAAACTTTTAAAATCACTATTTTTGAACTTTTTCTGAATTATAAATTTTAATCATTACTTTTTTTTTTCATATAATTGCTGAAACTTACATTTATTATAATTTGAGTACATTAATATAAAGGCAGTCCACTAAACTACAGTGAACTGCCCGACTTTGGTTTTAAACCAGTAGAGTAAATTTTATTTTATCAAATTCATTTTTCTTGTTAATTGAAATTGTCCAGCTGTCATTCTTGCAAAATAAATTCCACTTGAAACTTTATTACCAAAATTATCTGTACCATTCCATTCAACAGCATAAGTACCGGGATTTAATAAATCATAATCAACCAATCTTTTTACTTCTTTTCCCATTATATCATAAACAATTAGAGAAACTTTTTCTGCTTTAGGAATAGCAAATTGAATTTTAGTTGAAGGGTTAAATGGATTAGGATAATTCTGTAATAATTTGTAATCGTCTGGTATATTTGTTTCTGTTTGTATTAATCCGGAAACATTGTGAGGATCTCCATGGCATGGTTCACAATTCATTTGAGTCATAACATTATTAAATGCTGCTGTTCCATGGCATCCCTGGCACTGAGTAACATATGAATGTGTAACATAAGTTGATGTGAAAGTTTGAGCAAAGAATGCATTTAATATTTCAGCAGTTTTTGCTGCAACATCTCCTGCCAGACGAGCACATCTTTCTTTTCTTTCTATGTCGCTAACTTTTTTCTTTGCAATATTACACCATTGACTAACAGAAGCATGACAAAGTGGACTTCCACTAACACTTTGAGGTAAAACATCATTATACTTTTTATCAATATATTTTCCATCTACTGCAGCTTGATTGGCTGCATTTGTTGGGATAGCTTCTGAAGATCCCCATCCCCAGATTTCGTTAATTAATTTACCTGAATCGGCTTTAGAAGTAACAAGACTTATGATAGCGGCGGCACCATTTAATGCACCACATAATGTTCCCCAGCCATTTCCACCGCCACGTCCAAACAACATAACTTCAACTGGCATTGTTGTCCACGGTTCGCCAATCTTTTCTCTCAATGCTTCTACAAAAGCCCCAAATACTCCAGAGGCACAGTCCTTATCGTTCCAGTATAAATGATGTGCTCTTATTCTTACATCTTCTGGATCTAAAGTTTGATAAGGCCATGGCCAGGTATAATCTTTTGGACTTGCTAAAATTTTTCCGCCAGCTAAAGCATTTAAGCCCACAACACCTGCTAATGCACCAACTGCATATTTTGATGTGTTTGTTAGAAATTCTTTTCTTGTAATTTCTTTTGACATATTATTTCCTCCCATTTTTGTATTAACAATCAAATTGTGTTCTTGATCTTCTTTATTATAGATAATACTCTTTCATCTGAACTATCTATTGCATATGCTTCTTCAAAATATTTTAGTGATTTTTGTTTATCACAATAAAGCCATAAAATTCCCAGTTCAATAAAAAACCAGTATTTATTATTATATAATGATTGGTTATCTTCTAATTTTTTTACTAAATCCGGGCAGGGACAATCTTCTTTCTCTGGATCTGTATTAATTATAAAATCAATATCTTGTTCAACTAACGAGTAAAATAGATTGAGAGCTTTTGTTAATTCATCAACCTGAGTATAACAGATGATTAGTTTTTTCCTGGCTCTTTTGTCGTCGGGATTTACTAAAAGAAAATTCTCCAGTTCATCAATTGCTGAGGAGTAATCCCGAATAAGAAAATGATAATTTCCTAACATCTCGCTCATAATAATTTATTAACACAAAATGCTTGCCATTATTTTTTTAATATTAATAAGAGAATTTTTTAGCTTTTTGAATATTTGAAATGATAGAAAGAGTGAGTGATTTAATCTCGATGTTGCATGAATTGCAACAAATATTGTAAGATGTTTAATAATAATAAATTAGGATTGTGAAATACTCTGTTGCATTTGCAACACATTTACAATTGATTCTTTTTCAACCAACGCCACAATGTTGAACGATTCACTCCAAGTATTTCTGCTACTTTCGACTTGTTCCACTTGTTGGCTTCTAAAAGCTTTAATAAATCTATAGTATCAATTTTATTATTTCTTAAAACCTTTTCCAAACATTCATCATCTGAATTATATTCCAATACCTGCCCTGGTAAATTACACAATGTTATCATATGTTCATCTTTTGTTTTAATTACAGCAAATTCAATTACATTTTCTAACTCTCGAACATTTCCAGGCCAGTGATATTTTATTAAAACATCTAAAGCATGTCGATCGATATCAATAATATCTTTATTATAAAGTAAATTAAACTTCTTGATAAAATATTTGATCAAAAAAGGAATATCTTCTTTTCTTTCTCTTAATGGTGGAATTTCAATTGGAATAACATTTAATCGATAGTATAAATCTTCTCTAAATTTGCCCTGTTTAGTTGCTTCCTTAATATTAACATTAGTTGCAGCTATAATTCTTACATCTACTCTTCGTGTTATAGATTCACCTAATCGTTCAAAAGTTCCATTTTGAATAACTCTTAATAATTGTGCCTGCGTTTGAAGAGGCATTTCTGCAATTTCATCTAAAAAGATTGTGCCTTTATCAGCCAGTTCAAATCTTCCAATGCGATCTTTAATAGCATCAGTAAAAGCTCCTTTTGCATGACCAAATAATTCACTTGCAAGTAATGCTGGAGGTAATACAGCACAATTTACTTTTACATATTTTTCATTTTTTCTTTTACTTGTTAGTTGAATTGCATCGGCAATCATTTCTTTTCCAGTTCCAGTCTCTCCCTGAATTAAAACATTGGCATCTGTGTAAGCAATTTCCTGTATTAAATTAAATATATTCACCATCGAGCGACTTTGTCCCACAATTCCATAAAAATGTTCTTCATAATCACCGATGTTTTTTTCTTTAAAGGAAGGAGTAATATCTCTAAAAGATATTATGCCACCAACAGGTTCATCGTTATCATTTTTTATTATAGAGGCATTAAGTTTAACAAGTTTAATGGTGCCTTCTTTTGTTTTTAACTTGGTTCTTAAATCGTAAATATTATCTCCGAGTTTTATTGCTCTTGCTACTGGACAATTACCAATGCACAAATCCGATTGAAAAATATTTCGACAAAATTTTCCAATTACTTCACTGTTTTTAAAGCCAGTAATTTTCTCGGCTGATTTATTAATAAAATTTATTTTGAAGTTCTTATCTACAGTAAAAATACCTTCGGCTAATGAATTTAGTATGCTGCTTTTTAAATCATTTTCTATCATATTAAGTTATTAATATCTCATTTTCTATTTATAAAAATAACAAAAATATCTTATTAACAACATTGTCAAGATTTGTATCTGATAACTTCAAATGCACTGTAAAAACTAAATAAAAAATTTCAATTGCAATTCATTAATATTATTAATTAATTTATTTCCAAATTTAAGAGTGAATAAAAAATGCTTAATAATTATTTCCAGCTGGAGAAAAATAATACTGATTTAAAAACAGAAACTTTAGCGGGAATCACTACATTCTTAGCATCAATGTATATTATTATTGTAAACCCTTCAATCATTTCTGCAACAGGAATGCCATTCGAAGGAGTTTTGACAGCAACAATACTGGTAAGTTCTTTCAGCAGCATTATGATGGGGATATATGCGAATAATCCAATTTTGATTGCACCTGGAATGGGAATAAATGCCTTTTTTACATATTCGGTTGTTTTAGGAATGGGAATTAAATGGGAAGTTGCACTTGGAATTGTTTTCTGGTCGGGAGTAATATTTCTAATATTGTCTATTCTGAATATCAGAGTATTAATTTTAAAATCAATTCCAAAACAAATTAGATTTGGTATTTCTGCTGGCATTGGATTATTCATCACACTAATTGGTTTTACAAATGCAAAATTTATAGTAAGTAATCCAGCCACTTTAATTAGTATGGGGAAAATAGATACTGTATCAATTACTTTTTTAATAGGATTGATGATTACTTCTTTTTTAGTTACTAAAAGATTAAAAGGGGCTCTTGTGCTGGGAATAATCATAACTACATTATTAACAATTCCAATAGGAAGAATTTATGGTGATGCTACTGCTAATTTTGGAACTACTACACTTGTTACCTGGAAAGGATTATTTTCTATGCCAGATTTTAGTTTACTCTTCAAACTTGATCTGATTGAATCTCTAAATTACATCTATATCCCTGTTATATTTTCATTTTTATTTGTTGATATGTTCGATTCAATTGCTACTTTTATTGGAGTAGCAGAAGCTGGAAATTTATTAGATGAATCTGGTGAACCAAGAAGAATTAAGGAATCTCTAATAGTCGATGCAATTGCTACAACAATTTCGGGATTGTTTGGCACAAGCTCTGGAACAAGTTATATTGAATCTGCAGCGGGAGTAGAAGAAGGGGGCAGGACAGGTCTTACTGCATTAATAGCAGGCTTATTGTTTTTACCTTTTATGTTCTTCTCTCCTTTATTATCAATTATACCACCAATAGCAACAGCACCTGCACTGATTCTTGTAGGTGTTTTTATGATGAAACCAATTTCAAAAATAAAATGGGATAACTTTGATGATTCTATTCCAGCATTTTTAGGTATGGTGTTAATCCCTTTAACAAATTCAATAACTAATGGAATTATCTGGAGTTTTATTTCTTGGACTATAATTAAATTAGCTCTTGGCAAGAAAGAAGAAGTTACATTAATTTTAATTGTAATAGATATATTTGCTGTTTTATCACTGATTATATAGAAAGATTATGAATTGATCAATTAACACTCAATAATAAATATCCTGATTCTGTTTTTACAAATCTAAATTTTGTAATTAATTTTTCTTCATTACTCTTAAAAATTAATTCGGCATTATAAATATTCATATTGTTTTCTTTTGTTATGTCGACCTTACCAAATTCATAATTTGTACTTACCTGCATTAATGCAGAGATTTTTTTACAAATTCTTTTCACCTGATTTAATTCTTCTGCTACAACTGGATTGAAAGAAGTTTTATATTCACGGGTTTTATCTTCACCTGTATATGCAATAAGTTTTGCTGCTTTTTCAAATGATTTATCTTTGCTAAAGTTTAATAAGTTTATAATTGTTTCTTTAATCAATTTCTCTTCTGAGCTTTGAGCAAATGAAATTTTAAATACTAAAGACATAATTAAGAGCAGAGTTATAAAAATATTTTTTTTCATTTTAAGCACCTTTCTGAATTATCTTGTTTATTGAACATCACAAAATATAAATGGTTTCTTCTATTAAAAAGTAAAATGTTTTATTTGTTCTCCTTTAGCACCAATTTCTGTCATAGCTTCAATACCAATATCAAGATGAACATCGGTATATAATTGTGTAACAAGTTTATCAGACTCTTCTGTTTTTATTCCTTCAGGAAACATTGGTAAATCCGAGACAAGCAACAATGCACCTCTTGCAATTTGATTTGCATAACCAACAATGAACAGAGTTGCAGTTTCCATATCGATTCCGATAGCTCCAATCCTTTTTAAGTATTGCTTAAAATTCTCATCCCATTCCCACAATCTTCTATTTGTTGTATAAACAACACCAGTTCTATATTCCATATTACGAGCTACAATTTTATCTGAAACAAATTTATGAAGTTTGAAAGACGGTAATGCAGGAACTTCAGGGGGAAGATAATCATTACTTGTACCCTCGCCTCTTATTGCTGCAATTGGTAAAATAAAATTTCCAATTTCAGTGGAATGTTTAAGTCCACCACACTTCCCGAGAAATAATACACCTTTTGGATTTCTTGCAACGAGTAAATCCATAATTGTAGCTGCATTTGCAGAACCAATACCAAAGTTTACTATTGTTAAGCCATTATTATTAGTAGCAGTTTGCATTGGTCTACCAATGCCTTTAATATCGCAATTAAATCTTTCTGCAAATTTTATTACATAATTATAAAAATTTGTAAGCAGCAAATAATCACCAAATTCATCTATATTAGTTCCCGTATATCTGGGCAGCCAATTTTTTGCTATTTGATATTTAGTTTTCATAGTTATTTCCCTTTTTGTTCTTTCCTTCTAAATATTTTTCAATAAATTTCACTGGATACGAAAATAAAATTCCAAGAATAATTCCAATAATTGCACCTCCTAAAATATCAGAAGGATAGTGAACACCAACATATGGTCGCGATAAAGCAATTAGTGATGCAACACTAATTAAAATCCATTTATACTTAGGAAAAAGTTTACTAAAGAATAAAGCAACTGCAAAATTATTAACTGCGTGTGAAGAAGGAAATGAAAATGAATTTGTACATCCAACCAATAAATTTACATCATTAAGAACATTGCAGGGTCTTATTCTTGCAAAAAGGTTTTTTAAATAAAAACTACTTAATTGGTCAGAAGTAATTACCAGTAAAATCAAAATGATAGAAGAAATTCTTCCTCTTTTTCCTCCTTTAATAATAAGTATAAGATACAATATTAGATAAGTAATGAACCAGTTTTTTACATCGGTTATAAATACAAAGAATTTATCGAATAATGTATTTGATAAAGTATGATTTATGAAATAAAATACTGCAAGATCTATTTGATAGAAAAATTCACCCATTAAATTCCTCGAAAATAATTACAATTTAATTTTAATATCTATTTTTGGTTGAATTTTAATTATTTATTAAATTGTTAGTAAATAAAATATTTTATCAATAATTTTTGTGTTAATATTCAAATATTACACATTAAACTTACTCAAAAATTGTAATAAATTTTCGGGAAAATTAATTTAATAAGTGAGTAAAACTATTACTACACGACAAGTACCAAAAACTCTTGAAATAAAAGTTCAAGAGTTTATTAAAGAAGAAAACAAAAGACAGTTAATACCCCCGTTCCGTTCAATAGCAACATTTGCAGCTACTGCTGGTGGAATCGCTTTAATATTCGAAGTTATCTATTTTGCAGAACATAGTTTACAACTTTATATTTCCCGTGTAACATCAGTTTTATTAGCACTTATTCTTCTTGCTTTATCATACACAAAATTAGGGAAAAAACATCCAGCAATACTTGTTCATATATTACTCCTTTCTATTGTAGCTTCGTTTGGTGTTATGATTTATTTTGAACCAGCAACTTTAGCTTTTAATTCTCACATTATTGGTTTAATTATTTTTACTGCAGCATTATTTCTAAGCTGGGAAGTTAAACATCAGGTTATTGTTGCTATTTACTATAACATTATTTTTATCTCTTCTGTTTTATCAAGCAGTCCTTCTATCTCTTCTATTTCTAATTTAATTGAATCTCTTGTTCTTGTTTTAATTATTAGTGTAATTGCAATAGTAGCAAGTTATATTAATTATAAGCTAAGACAGGAAGCACTTCTTAAAAGTTACGAAGTTGCGTTATCTGAAAAAAAATTTAGAAATATATTCGAAAATTCTACGGAAGGAGTATTTCAAATTTTACCCACAGGAAAATTTACAGCTGTTAATCCAGCCTTTGTAAAAATTTTGGGTTATACAACCGAAGACGATGTTTACAAACTAAACTTTATAGATAACTTATTTACAAGAAAAGCTGACTGGGATTTACTTCATAAATTACTCGAGAAACAGGGCAAGGTTCGTAATTATAGAGTTCAATTCTTAAAAAAAGATGGAACCGAAATTACAGTTCGCATCAATATTAGAATAACTGTAGATGAAGATGAAGATATAACTTATTATGAAGGGAGCATACAGGATATTACTCAACAAGTACATGCCGAAAATGAAAGGCAAAAAGCACTCGAAGCACTTCGACAGGAAAAATTAAAATCCGATATAGCTGCTCAAAAAGCACAACAGGAAAGCTATTATAAAACAAAGTTTCTTGCCAGTATGAGTCACGAAGTTCGAACACCAATGAATTCTGTGATGGGCTTTTTAACTCTAATTGAAAATGATTTATTTGAAAGTAAAGAAGAATTAAAAACTTTTGCAAGAGATGCAAGATTAGCTGCAGAATCTCTCCTCGATATAATTAATAACATTTTAGATATCTCTAAAATTGAAGCAGGTAAAATGGAACTTGATATTGTGGAATTTGATATTCGAGATGAAATTCATAAAGTTTATTCTATTATGGGACAAACTGCCAGACAGAAAGGAATTGAACTTGAAGAAGAAGTCGACCCCGAAATTCCAGAAAAAATTTATGGCGATCCAACAAGATATAGACAGATTGTTCTAAATTTAGTAGGCAATGCAATAAAGTTTACAGATGAAGGAAAAGTAAAAATAACAGTAACACAAAATTCAAGAACTATCAATACAGTAGAAATTATCACTTCTGTGGAAGATACCGGTCACGGAATCCCACCAGAAAAACTACCTCTTTTATTTGAACCATATGTTCAGGTAAAAAGTAAAAAAGATAGAAAAGAAGGTTCAGGTTTAGGACTGGTAATTTCTAAAGAATTTGTAAAGCTAATGGGCGGTGATATAAAAGTAGAAAGTAAAGTTGGAATAGGAAGTAAATTTTACTTCAATGCATTTTTCAAGTTACAGCCAGCTGATGAAAAAGAAAAATTATCAGTTGAAATTCCAGAAACTATTGAAACAAAAACTCAGGAAATTAAAACAGAAGAAAAATTATCAGAAAAGAAACAAAGAAAAAAATTATTGCTTGTTGAAGATAATCCTATCAGCCAAAACCTTGAAAGTAAAATACTTAGAGAAGTTGGTTATGATGTAGAAGCAGTCTCAAACGGTTATGAAGCTATCGAAGCAGTTAAATCTGGTTTATACGATTTAGTTTTAATGGATGTTGAAATGACCGATATGGACGGTATAACTGCTACTAAGAAAATAAGAGAGATTCCAGGTCACATTGGCCAAATTCCTATAATTGCTGTTACAGCTCATTCAAGCATGAAAGATAGAGAAAAATGTTTAGCAGCAGGTATGAACGACTATATTTCTAAACCAATTAATATTCACTTCCTTAAACTTACAATCGACCAATGGCTTGAAAGACCATACAGAGACTAATGCTATTTTATCAGTAAAATATTTCTATTCAAATCTCAACTACTTTTTTTATATTTATAATGATAAATGAAAGGAATAAAAATGTACTTATATCCAACTCTTTTTACTTTACATATAATATTTGCAGGTGGATGGCTTATCAGTTTTATTTCAGATATATACTTAAAATCATTATTAAATAAAAATAAAGGTCAAGATTATGAAATAAAATTCATTGACATCTATCTTACCCTAACAAATCTGAATGGAATTGTTAGTGCAACAGGAATTTTGATTACAGGTATTTTAATTACTTTACTAAATCCTGTTTATACTTTTTTTCAGTTTACAGCAAATCACTGGCTTACTACTAAACAAATATTAATGGTAATTTCATTACTTTTAATATTTTTTTATATAATTCCAACTGCAAAAAAATTGAGAAAATTTATTCCTAAAAATTCAGATACAAAAATTCAACTAAACGAAGAAGGATATAATTACTTAAATACTATTTTTAGAATAAACAGGTTAATCAATTTAATAGTAATTATAAATTTTATACTTGCAATTACTCATCGATTCATAAATTAAAATTGGTTTATGAAAAAAATTTTGATCTTAGGTTCAACAGGTTCTATTGGTAAAAATGCTCTTGATATAATCAGAAATTTTAAAGAAGAATTTTCTGTCGTTGGTCTAACAGTAAATGATAATATTGATTTACTCGAAGAACAAATTAATGAATTCAATCCAGCTACAGTTGTAGTAAAAAACAATTTAAAAGCAAAAGAGTTAAGAGAACGAATTGGTACCAGATGCAGGATTTTAGAAGGAGAAGAAGGCTTATTAGAAATAACAAAATTCGAAGATTACGATATACTTCTTTCTGCAATTGTTGGTTTTGCTGGACTTAAACCTACAATCGAAGCCATAAAAAAAGGGAAAAGAATAGCTCTTGCTAATAAAGAAACACTGGTTGTGGCTGGAGAAATTATAATTAAACTTTCCAATCAGTATCACTCGGAAATTATTCCAGTTGATTCTGAACACAGTGCAATTTTTCAATGTCTGGTTGGTGAAGATAAAAAAGATATTAACAAAATTATATTAACTGCCTCTGGCGGTCCTTTCCTTAATAAAAGCAAAGAAGAGTTTGTTAATGTAACTATTGAAGAAGCATTGCAACATCCCAACTGGAAAATGGGAAATAAAATTACCATCGATTCTGCCACCATGATGAATAAAGGTCTTGAAGTAATAGAAGCTTTCTGGTTATTTGGTTTATCAAAAGATCAAATTGATATAGCCATTCATCCACAATCTATTATTCATTCGATGGTTGAGTTTAAAGATGGTTCAATTAAAGCACAGCTAAGCTTGCCAGATATGAAACTTCCTATTCTTTATGCTTTTTCCTATCCTCATAGACTCAATTATTCCCAAATATTAACTGACATAAAAAAAATCGGACAACTTACATTTTTTGAACCAGATTTTGATAAATTTGTATGTCTAAAGCTGGCTTATGATGTAATAGAAGAAGGTGGTACTGCTCCATGCATTTTAAATGCAGCAAACGAAATGGCAGTCGAAAAATTTTTAAAAGGAAAAATTAAGTTTTCACAAATTCCTGAATTAATTAAAGAAGCTCTTGATGTAGTCAATAATCATAGCAATGCTACTTTAGAAAATATATTCGAAGCAGATTTTAGAACAAGAGAATTTATTAATAATAAATTTAAATAAGAGAAACTAAATGGATTATATAATTTATTTTATCATTACTGTTGCTATACTCGTATTTATACACGAATTCGGACACTTTGCTGCAGCAAAATTATCTAAGATGCGTGTTGATATTTTTGCTATTGGTTTTGGCAAAAGATTGTTTGGCTGGAACAAATTAAATGGATTTTCATTTGGTGATTTACCAAAAGATTGGGATAGTCAGGGAAATACAGATTATCGTATTTGTTTATTCCCGCTTGGTGGCTATGTTAAAATTGCCGGTATGATCGATGAAAGTCTTGATACAAAATTTATAGCCAGCGAACCTCAACCATACGAATTTAGATCAAAGCCTACTATTCATAAATTATTTGTAATCAGTGCCGGCGTCATAATGAATCTTATTCTCACATTAAGCATTTTCTGGGGAATAAACTATTTCATTGGAAAACAGGTATTTAAAACAACAACTATTAATAAAATAGAAACTGGTAGCATAGCAGAAAAAATTGGATTTAAATCCTACGATAAAATCATTTCTATTAATAACAATCCAGTAAAAAACTGGGATGAAATTATAGAAAATATTTTTATTAAAAATAATCAGGATATAAATGTTAAGGCTCTTAGAAATAACGATACTGTAATATTTAGTTTTCCTAAAAAATTAATTGCAGAAAATTCTCAAAATGGATTGATCTTATTTCCTTATCCAACTCAACCTTACATTCAAGATGTTATGAAAAACTCTCCTGCCGAAGATGCAGGAATTAAACCCGGTGATATATTTATTTCGATTGCAGGTATCAAAGTTATTGATAGAGAACACGTTGTTGAAATTATCTCTTCAAATAAAGAAAAAGATATTGAAATAACTTTGCTCAGAAATAATGACACAATTAAAACCAGAGTAAATCCCGGAATTGAAGGAAAAATTGGTATTGCGGTAAGTGATATTTACACTGGAGAGTTTGAATACAAAAAATATGGTATTATATCAGCTTTCACACACAGTATTGCTAATATTGGAAATTATACTGTTTTAACATTTGGAATGCTAAAGAAAGTAATCACTGGCAAAATACCTTTCAATCAGGCTTTTGGTGGTCCAGTAAAAATTGCACAGTATGCTGCCAAGTCAGCAGATTCAGGAACTATTTCATTTCTTTATTTTCTTGCAATGCTCAGTTTAAGTTTAGCAATAATAAATATACTTCCTTTCCCTGCTTTAGATGGTGGACATTTTATAATAATTTTTCTTGAAGGTATCTTTAGAAGAGAATTACCAGTAAAAGTAAAAATTGCAATTCAAAATGCAGGTTTTATAATCTTACTTATACTAATGGCATTCATAATTTACAATGATTTAATAAGCTTATAATTGTTTTTGTGATAATTAAAATTTCATTTCCATACTTCTGAAAATTAAACCTTCCTTTCAGAACCCGACCTGCCAAAAGCAGGACTCAAGTGGGATGGAAAATTTTCAGAAGTATTGAATCCTACCCCCTCAAATAATTTTACTTTTCAGCATTATTTTCTTTATCAATTAAACTAAAAAGGAGGTACAATGAAACTGAAATATTTTCTGTTTGTTGCATTTATAATCATAAGTAACTTTAGAGTATTTTCACAAGAAAAAGAATATAAATTAGATGAAGTAATTGTTTCTGCTAATCGTGTTCCGATTGAATATGCAAACTTAGCAAGAACTGTTACTGTAATTACAAACGATGAAATAAAAAATTTACCGGTAAATAACGTTCAGGATTTACTGGAATATATAAATGCAATTGATTTAAAGACCAGAGGAAGCGAAGGTGTTCAGGCAGATGCTGGAATTAGAGGTGGTACATTTGAACAAACATTGATAATGATAGATGGCATAAAAATCAGTGATCCTCAAACCGGTCATCATAATTTAAACTTACCAATTACATTAAATAATATTGAAAGAATAGAAATACTCAAAGGTCAGGGTTCAAGATTATTTGGAGCAAATGCATTTGGAGGAGCCATTAACATTATTACAAAAAAATCTAATAAAAAATCTCTTTCGCTATCAGGTTTAGCTGGAGAACACAATCTATATGAATTAAATTTATTTTCTTCTTATCCAATTGGTATAACTGG
Organism: Rosettibacter firmus; assembly: GCF_036860695.1. Taxonomy (NCBI): domain Bacteria; kingdom Pseudomonadati; phylum Ignavibacteriota; class Ignavibacteria; order Ignavibacteriales; family Melioribacteraceae; genus Rosettibacter; species Rosettibacter firmus. The sequence goes on from NZ_JAYKGJ010000004.1 coordinate 14,777, forward strand.
AAATAACTTTTCTGTTTCCAGAAAGAAATCAAATGGCTACAGAGAAAATACTGATTTTGATATTACTACATTTTCAATTGGACAAAATTTAAATTTCAGGAAAAGTGTTGTTAACTTTTTCTTTGGTTATGTTGATAAAAAATTTGGTGCTTATAATTTCTATTCCGATAGATTCCCAAATCAATGGGAACATACTACCACAAAACTTTTCAGTACTTCAGCTGAGTTTGGTAATAACAACTTAACTTTATCGCCAAAAATATTCTGGAGAAGAAATGATGATGATTATATACTGGATAAAAAAAATCCAGACTGGTATCATAACATTCACAAAACTTATTCTTATGGTTTCGAAGTTCAGGCTTCTCTTAAATCTTCAATTGGAATTACAAGTATAGGGACAGAAATTACAAAAGATGAAATTAAAAGTAGCAATCTTGGATATCATAAAAGAAGTAGAGGTGGAATATTTGCCGAACAACTAATTAATTTTTCAAATGATATCTCTTTGTCAGCAGGAATTTTTATTTATAATTATACAAGCATAGGATGGAAATTCTGGCCAGGGATAGATTTATCTTATAAAATTTCAAAAACTTCTAAAATATTTGCATCTTATGGAAAAGCTTTCCGTATACCAACATTCACTGAACTTTATTATACAAGTCCAGCTAATATGGGAAATCCTAATTTAAAACACGAAGAAACTACAAACTACGAATTTGGTTTCTCATATTTTGGTAAAGCTTTCAATTCAGGAATTGCATTATTTATTAAAGATGGAAATAACATAATCGATTGGGGTAGATTATCAAAAGATTCACCCTGGATAGTTGAGAATTTAGCCAATGTTAAAACATATGGAACAGAAATAAATTTGCAGATTTATCCAGCAAAAATAAATTCCGGGATTCCTGTAAATAAAATTGAGATTAATTATACTTATCTTTCTATGGATAGAACAACAGGTAAATATGAATCAAAGTATTTACTTGATTATTTAAGACATCAACTTATTTTAGGTATTGGTTATAATTTACCATTCAATATCAATCATAACTGGTTCTTCAGATTTGAAGAAAGAATTAATTTTAGTCCTTACTGGATAGTAGATTCACAAATAAGTAAACAATTAAATCGATTCTTTTTATTTATAAGAGGAACAAATATATTTAATAAATCTCGTTCAGATTTTGCAGGATTGCCATTACCCGGTAGATGGATCTCATTTGGTGTTAATTATAATTTATAAAAAAGATCCCCCTTCGTAAATTTTTTGACGAAGGGGGTTTTGTGTAGTTATACTAACCTCTGAGCAAAAAGAAATTTAATAAAATTAAAAAACATCCATATAATGATTGATTACCGGTTTTTCATTTTGCAAATGTAATATTGAAATAACATCTATCCGGCACGATTGATTTTCAATCTTATTCTCATAAAGATATGCTTCTGCAGTTTTTCTAATTTGTGATTGTTTTTTCTTGGTAATTGAATCTTCAGGCATTCCATATTCCAGAGATTTTCTATACTTCACTTCTACAAATACAAGAGTATCCCGATCTTTTGCAATAATATCAATTTCACCGTGACCATAGTGATAATTCTTTTCAAGAATTTTATAACCTCGTTCCAGTAAATAATTGCAGGCTATTTCTTCTCCCTCTTTGCCCTTCTTTACTTTATTAGTCATAAGAATATTTATTCAAAAATATTTTTTAAAAATGTTTTTCTATGAAGTGGTGTTATACCGAAAGTTTTTACTGCTTCGATATGTTGTAAAGTTGGATAACCTTTATTCTTTTCCCATAAATATTCTGGATGCATAAGTGATGCTTCCTTCATAATTCTATCTCTTGTTACTTTTGCAATTATCGAAGCAGATGCTATTGCAAATGATTTTGAATCACCTTTCACAATAGTTTTAATGTCAATTTCATTATCATTTGAAAAAGATTTATTCCCATCAATAAGAATTAAATGTGGTTTTATTTTAAGGTTATCTACAGCAATTTTCATTGCTTTAAGTGATGCCTGCAAAATATTAATTTCATCAATTTCAATATGACTTACAATGCCAATAGAATAACTGATACAGTTTTGAATTATCCACTCAAAAAGTTCTTCACGCTTTTTTTCAGAAAGTTTTTTTGAATCATTGATTTGCGGATTGAATTTTTTTTTGTCAAATATCACTGCTGCTGCTACAACCGGACCTGCAATCGGACCACGTCCTGCCTCGTCAACTCCAGCAATTAATTTTACATTTGAGTTTATGAATGAGTTGTCAAACTTTTTTAGTGAGTTATATTTTTCAATCATGAAGTATACAAACTAAATTATAATTTCTGATTTAAAATAAGCACAAAGATTTTTTCAAAAAACTCTAATAATTTTTTTGCATAAATAACTCAGCTATTCAATAATGCATATAAAATTTATCCAGTAAATTTCATTAAAATTCACTTATTATTCCAAAATGGATTTTGCCATTAGAAAATGAATCTCCTTTTCCAAGTGCAAAACTTACACCTAAAAGACCAATTCCAGTTTCTATATTCATTCCAAAACCATAACCAATTTTAAAATCTTCTGATTTTGTCATATTAGAATTTCCTGATGTTGTAAAATAACCTGAATCTAAAAATATAAATGCATAGCTCTTATCTGTTAACAAATATCTATATTCAATATTTGACCAGATGACTCTATTGCCTGAGAATTGTTTTTCTCTATAACCTCTTAATGTTTTAGTACCACCGAGAAGATACATATCACTAATTTCAATTTCAGTGCCTGTAAGTTCACGCACATAAGTTTTTAATGCTACTATCTGTTCTAAAAATATTTCTTTATAAAATTCAAAATCAATTTCCAATCTTTTTAATTCATGATTGGTTTTCATTTGTTGTGTAATATAATCTTTCGGTCCATTTATTTTTTTCATTGAATATTTATAAGAATTACTTAATAAAATCCCTCTTCTTGGTGAGTAATAGTTATCTCTTGAATCGATCTTAAATATTATTCCAATTGTTGTAGAAAAAGAGTTATAAACAGTAAATACTTTATTAAATCTTTCAAATGGTATTGTAGATTGATTATTAAAGATTATAGAAGCCGAAAGTTCATCAGATACCAAATATTCTAAATTTATTCCATAATTATTTTGAGTATATGTTGTATCTTGAACTCTCTGGAATATGTTACCAGATAAATTTATTGGCAAACTAAAAAGCCATGGTTCTTTATACTGCAATTCAAATTCCTGAGTTTTTCTATTTTCTTTTTGCCATCTTATTAATGCTGCTCTTCCTGTACCAAAAAGATTCCTGAAGCTTAAGTTTAAGAAACCTGTAAAAAATCCTTTTTCTTTTTCCTGACCAGGGACATATCCAATCAAACCATCAAAATTATTTGTAACTTTTTCTTTAATAGCAATTTTTAATACTCCTTCTTTTTTATTATTCAAATAAAAGAATGGTTTTTCAATTTGTTCAAAGTAATTTAGTTTATTCAATCTATTTGTAATCTGATCAATTTTTTTCTGATTATATATATCACCAATATTTACTCCCAGTTCTCTTAAGACTACATAATCTTTTGTTTTTGAGTTACCATCAATTTCAATTCGATTGATTGAGTATCTTTTTTCTCTCTCAATTATGATATCAATTTTAACATTGTTTCTATTAAGTAAAGTGTCGCGGTAAAAGTAAACAGAATTAATTTTTATAGATGCAAAAGGGAAGCCATTGTTTTCGTAATAGTGAAGAATATTATCGAATGTTTGTTCTATTAAACTTCTACTGAAAATATTGCCGATTAATTCTGAAAATGATTTTGATAGAAAAAGGGAATCAATTTCATCATAATTATATTTTATAAATGATATATATGCAGGTTCATTCTCATTAACATTGATTATCAATTTTGTATTTAATGAATCAATTGAATATAATTTTACTTCAACTTCAGAATTATAATAACCCTGTTCAAAAAGTGTTTTTAAAATATTCTGTTTTATAGAATCACAAATGCCATCATAAATTTTTGTGCCCTTAGATATAGAACTCCATTTCAGATAATCTTTTTCATTAAATGCTTTATTCCCGTTTAATTCAATTGAGCTAATAATTTGTGAGAAAGTAATACTGGAGACTAAAAAGAAAATAATTATAAAACTAATACCTGGGCGTATCATCTATAATTTTCATTTTCTTTCCGACAGATTCAACATGAATATAAGGTAAATATTTTTCATATTCTTCTTTTGTTACATTGCATGTAGCTAATTTAGTAGCATTTGCAATGCCCAATGCAGTTGCAATTTTTATAAATTCATCAAACACAAGAGAATGTTCTAAACCAAAAGCAATTCCTGCTGTAAATGCGTCGCCGCTTCCAGTTGAATCAATTACATCAACATTCGGGAACGAAATTTTATAAATAAAATCAAACTTGGCAGCATAAAACTGGTTGGCTCCATCGGTAAGAAAACTAAGTTTAATTCCTTTTGAATAGAGAGATTTTAAATAGTTAATTATTTCATCTTCTGAATGCAATTTAATTGATAAAGAATCTTCCACTTCAGATAAATTATTATGAACAACAGTAGGAGCTTCGTTTAAGCAATCTTCTAAATGATTTCCATAAGTATCGAGAATAGAAATTTTATCATATTTATTAGCAAGTCTAATTCCATACGGGAATATATCATCTGTTTCTTTACAGGGAGAGCTACCAGAAAAAACTACAATAGAAGAATTTTGAATCATTTTTTCTAATTTGATCTTGAATTCATTAACCTCATCAAAAGTAATATGGCTATTTTCTCCAAAAAAAGTAGTGATTCTTTTTAAATCACTTTCAATTATTACATCAGCAAGACGGGTTTCGGATTTTGTTGATTGTACAGAGAAATTAATTCTTTCTTCTGTTAAAATAGAACGCAAAACTTTTCCATTATTCCCGCCAAGAAAAGTGAGAGCTTGATTTTGTATTCCAAGAAAATTTAACTGTCTACTTACATTAATTCCTTTTCCACCTGCAGCATAAGTTTCTTTAAGGCAACGGTTATTTCTTCCTAATTCTATGGAATTAAAAAATAATCTTCTTTCGAGAAGTGGATTAAGTGTTACAGTAAGTATCATTAAAATAATTTTTTTTAAGGTTAGTAATTTTAATTTACTTTATTGTCTATAACCAGGCCAACGGCTATAATCAGGGTTAATCAATCTATAATCACCAAAGCCAGTTTGATCAACAAAGATAAATGAGCGATTTAATTCATAATAATCCCAAATTTCATAAGGTCTTGAATTTGGTTCAAGTGGATGACGTTCAACATAGCTTGGTGGACCAAAAGTAATATAAATCATTCCCATATCCGATCGCCAGCCTTCACGTCCCCAGCCTTTAAAATTTTTATTTGCGTATTCTACTCTTCTGTAATATTCTTCTAAAATTGGATTTTCTTCCATATTTGGATTAGGTTTTTTCTTTTCCCAGAATGCAAGAAAGCGATTTAACTTTTCTTCGTAAGTATTACCACTTTTAATAAAATCAATTTCATTGGGTGTTGCAATATAAATCATCTGATCAATAGCTTTATTTAGATCAACTATTGTTGAAGGAATTCCTGTTATAATTGAATAAAGTTTTTTTTCGGTTGATAAAAGTATATTGTGTTCTGCATCTGTAACATTAATTTTAAGATTATAATCCCCTAATTTAAAATCAGTATTTTCTATGGTATAATAAATTGCGTTGGTGCCTGTTTTAATTTTGTATGTGTCTTTCTGTACAATAGAAGTATTATTTTTTAAGTCCTCAATTATATATTCCAGATTAATCTCTCTATCCTTAGCTGAGTAGACTTCAAAATAAAAAGGTAATGATTTGGTTTTATTTGTTACAGTTCTCGAAACATTAGGAACAATTTTTTTCCCATCTGGATCTTTAACTATATCTTTTACAAAAATAATATCACTTATTCCAAGAGTATCGGAAATATAATTTATCTTAATCAGATAATCCTTCGAATAACTTTTTCGTGAGTCTGCATCTTCGAGAATACAGGTGAGCAAATATTCACCTGGAGTAAAATCAAAAGTCTTGTAAGATATGTTAAAATTATCCTTTGATATAGTATGCTGAAATTTATCTGTAACAACTTTTTCTTTCCATATTCTTTCAAATAGAATATTCTTTTTATCTTTATCATAAAATATTAGTGATAAATTATAATTTGCACTGAAATTATTGTTTTGCTTAACAAATTGAATGTTAGAATAAGGAACCTGGATAAATACATCAAGGCGGGTTTTAGCAGGAGTTGTATCAACATAATTTGCAAAGTCAACAAAAAAAGCCTGTGATACTATAACATTTTCCCCTCTTGATGACTCCACCTGTGCTAATAAATAATTACCTAATAAAAATATGATTACAAATATTCTTTTCATTTTAATATTCCTTTACTCACTATAATTTACCAAATAAATCATACTCATTGCAATCATAAATTTGAGTACTGTAAAAATTTCCAACCTTCACATCCTGTTGATCTTTTTGAATATAAACTTCTCCATCTACTTCAGGTGCATCTTTTTCTGTTCTCCCGATATAGAAGTCATTATTTATATCATCAATTATTACTTTAAGTTCCTTTCCTAACAATTCTTTATTTTTATTTAATGAAATATCCTTCTGAATTTCCATTAATATTGCTTTTCTTTCTTCTTTAATTTCGGCTGGAATTGGATCTCCGAGTTCATAACTTACAGTATTTTCTTCCATTGAATAAGTAAAAACTCCAAATCTTTCGAACTTTGTTTCTTTTACGAAGTTGCAAAGCTCTTCAAAATCTTTTTCTGTTTCGTTCGGATATCCTACAATAAATGTTGTTCTTAAAGTTAAGTCTGGAATTTTTGTTCGTAACTTTTCAATTAATTCAATTGTTCTTTTTTTTGTAATTCCCCGTCTCATCGATTTAAGTACATTATCAGAAATATGTTGAAGTGGCAAATCAATATATTTACATACTTTAGGATTATCTGCTATCGTATCAATTAAACTTTCTGGAAAGTGTGATGGATAAGCATACATAATTCTTATCCATTCAATTCCTTCTATTGATGATAAATCATTTACCAATTCAGAAATATTTCTTTTTCCATAAAGGTCTATTCCATAATCTGTAGTATCCTGTCCAATAAGAATTAATTCTTTAACACCTTTTGAAGATAGAAATTTTGCTTCCTGAATTAAATTTTCTTTTGGAATTGTTTTATGTTTTCCCCTCATTAAAGGTATAGCACAAAAAGAGCAGGGATGATCACAACCTTCTGATATTTTTAAATATGCATAATGTTTTGGTGGTGTTAAAAGTCTTTCACCTAAAAGTTCATATTTTAAATTACCACCAAATTCTTTCAAAATGCTTTCATAAGCTTCCGTTCCAAAATATGAATCAACTTCAGGAATTTCTTTTTTTAATTCTTTAGCATATCTCTCAGAAAGACATCCAATTACAACAACTTTCTTAATTTTCCCTTTGTTTTTTAATTCAACTGCTTCGAGTATTGTATTTATTGATTCTTCTTTTGCTGCTTCTATAAATCCACACGTATTTATTATTACAGCATCTGCATCTTCAGGATCTTCTGTTAAATTTAGATTATTGATTTTAAGCTGATTCATTAACCGTTCTGAATCAACTGTATTCTTAGAGCAACCTAATGTTATTACAGAAATTTTATGTGACTTCTTCATAATCCTTATTTTTTTGTTGCACAAAGATAAACAAATAATACTGTAGAAATTAATGGTTTCAAAGTCCCTCTGTTAATAATCTTAACATTCATATAAATTAGCTTTTTACATAATAATAATTAAAATATATATTTTAAAAAATGTCCACTACTTATTTACCAATAGCATTACTATATTTATAACATAAAAATTAAATAATGAGTTTATGAATAATCCCGATATAAGAATTGGTATACTCAGTAATAATGAAATTCAATTTGATTTATATGGTATATTCTATGAAAATACGACTAATAAAAAATTCAGTGGTAGATTAACTGCTGTACTAAAAGACAATGAAATTAGTTTAATACAAAATTCACAAGTAATCTTTTCTGCAGAAGAAATTACACTTTATCCAAACGATATCGACACAGAATCATTTGTTCTCCACAATGTTACAATCGGGAAAGAATTCCACTGGGAAAAAAAAGAAAGACAAAGATTCAGAGGCACATTAAAATTCATAATCGAAAACAATTTTATAACTGCCATAAATATTTTACCACTTGAAGATTATCTTGTAAGTGTTATCTCTTCTGAAATGAGTGCTAACTGTTCTTTAGAATTATTAAAAGCACATTCAATAATTTCACGCAGCTGGGTTTTAGCACAATTAGAAAAATCAAAAAACTATTCTCAATCAATAAATGAAATAATAACAGAAACAGAAATAATAAGATGGTATCAAAAGAATGATCATATAAATTATGACTTTTGTGCAGATGATCATTGTCAACGTTATCAAGGTATTTCGAGAATTATTAATGATAAAGTATATGAAGCTGTTGAACTTACACGAGGTTTAGTTTTAATGTATGACAATAAAATTTGTGATACAAGATTTTCAAAATGTTGCGGTGGAATTACTGAATCATATGAAAATGTATGGGAACCAGAAAGATATCATTATCTTGTACCTGTTTATGATTACAAATTTGAAAAAGAAGGTGTTGCTTACGATCTAACCAGTGAAGAAAATGCAGAGTCCTGGTTAAAAACTTCTCCACATGCTTTTTGTAACACAACAAATGAAAAAATATTGTCGCAAGTACTTAATCAATATGATCAGCTTAATAGTATCTCAATTGAGAATAATTATTTTAGATGGAAAGTTGAATATTCACAAGAAGAATTATCTGATATTATTAAATCTAAAACTGGATTCGACTTTGGATATATAAAAAATCTTATGCCTATCGAACGAGGATATTCAGGAAGAATTATTCGACTAAAAATTGAGGGAACAAAAAAATCATTAATAATTGGAAAAGAACTTGAGATAAGAAGAGTCTTATCCAGAACACATCTTTATAGTTCTGCATTTTTTGTAATAAAAGAAAATATTGTAGATGATATACCACAAAAATTTATACTAAAAGGAGGCGGATGGGGTCACGGTGTTGGTTTATGCCAGATTGGTGCTGCTGTTATGAGCGAAATGGGTTATCAGTTTGATGAAATTTTATCTCATTATTATAAAGGAGCAAAAATAAAAAAGATTTATTGATGAAAATTCTCAAAACATGCTTATCAAAAAGCTGGGGCGGTCTGGAAATGTATGCACTCCAGACAGTCAAACAATTAATCAAACATGGTGTTAATGCTGAATTATTATGTTATCCTGATTCCAGAATTTATAGTGAAGCAATTTCTGAAGGAATTACAACGCATACATCAAAGTTCAATGGTTACTTTCATCCATTTGAAATAATAAAAACAAGTTCGCTTTTGAAAAATAACTACGACATCATACACTGCGGTGCTTCTAAAGATTTATGGTTAATAGTTCCTTCTTTGCAATTAGCTAATATGAATACACCTTTAATTCTTTCAAAACAAATGGGTTCATACATAATTAAAAAAGATTTTCTTCATAAATGGATTTATAAAAGACTTGATTATGCACTTGCAATAAGCAGTGTGATTGCAAAAAATTTAGAAGAAACTACTCCATTAACAAAGAATAAAATTTTACTTTTGCACAATGCAATAGATACAGAAAAATTTAATCCTGAGTTAATAAATTCTACACTGGTAAGAAAAGAATTTAGTATTTATGATGATGAAATATTAATCGGTATGATGGCAAGGTTCAGTCCAGGAAAAGGTCACGAAGAATTTTTATATGCAGCAAATGATTTAATAAAGAAGTATGATAAAATAAAATTTATGATAGTTGGCGAAGCAAGTAAAGGTGAAGAAGAATACGAAAAAGAAATTAAAATACTTGCAAAAAGACTTGGCTTGAATAACAAACTAATTTTTACAGGTTTTCGAAAAGATACACCAGAAGTACTTGCTGCAATGGATATTTTTGTTTTTCCATCACATGCAGAAGCTTTTGGCATTGCATTAGCCGAAGCATTAAGCATGGGAAAACCTTCTGTCTGCTCTAACTCCGATGGTGTTCTGGATATTGCTGTTGATGGAGAAACTTCTTTACTTTTTGAAAAACAAAACTGGAAAGATTTATCTAATAAAATCGAAAAATTAATTCTTAATCCAGATTTAAGAATAAAATTTGGTAAGGCTGCAAGAAATCGTGCTATAAAATTATTTGATCTCGAAGTGTTTACAAAAAAATTAATCGATATTTATAAAAGGACTATAGAAGAAAGGAGTAATCGAAAATAGAATGACATTTCTTAACCCTGCTATATTATTTGGTTTAATCGCAACTTCAATTCCTATTATTCTTCATTTTATAAATCTACGTAAATTAAAAAAAGTAGAATTTAGTACATTATTGTTTTTAAAACAATTACAAAAATCAAGAATAAGAAAAATAAAAATTAAGCAATGGTTACTTCTTCTATTAAGAATATTAATAATTGTATTTTTAGTTTTTGCTTTTGCAAGACCAACACTTAAAAATGCTTCTTTCTCCAAAGGTGCTGCCAAAACAACAGCTGTATTTCTAATTGATAACACATTCAGTATGTCTGTAGTTACAAATTCTGGTTCATATTTTAATATCTCAAAACAGATAGCAAAAAACTTATTAAATAATTTTAATGCAAAAGACGAAATAATTATTCTACCCTTTGTTAACAATACAGGTATAGAAATAAAACCCAGCTCAAATTTTGACATTGTAAGAAAAACAATCGACGAACTTCAATTATCATATCAAACAAACACTTTAAATAATGTATTAACCAGAGCATCACAAATTCTATACGAATCAAAAAATTTAAATAAAGAAATTTACATACTTACCGATTTACAAAAAGATAGAATTTATAATTCTCCAGCTGAAATAATGAATCTTTCCCATCTTCTTAAGAATGTCAATATTTATTTAATTGATGTACACGAAAAAGAAATTAAAAATCTTGGGATAGAAGACTTTAAAGTAAATAACCAGATTTATGAAAAAAATAAAAACATCAGTTTTTCTTCTGTTATAAAAAATTATTCTAACACTAAAGCAACAAATGTTGTTGTTTCTTTATTCATGAATGGGAAAAGAAGTGCACAGCAAAGTATTAACTTAAATCCTTATGAATCTCAAATCGTCAATTTTGAAACCACATTAATTGATACAGGATTGGTTACAGCAACAGTTGAATTAGAAGATGATGATATAGTTTATGATAATAAATGTTATACTGCTTTATACGTTCCATCAAATATTAAAATATTAATTCTCACTGACTATAATGACGACGCAAAGTTTATCAAGCTTGCTTTATTAAATCAAAATGGAAATTTATTTCAAATAACTGAAAAAGATTTATCAACAATATCATCTACAAAATTAGAAGATTTCGATGCAGTATTCATAATTGGTTCAAATAAAATCAGTGATAAGGAAAAATTAAAAAAGTATATTGAAAATGGTGGAGCAGTAACAATAATGCCTGGTTCAAATAGTTCGTTAGAATCATTAAAAAGTCTTTATAAATATCTAAATTTATCTGAACCAATAAATTTTTCAGGAAATTTAAATTCTTTTGATTCCTTTACTTTATTCAACAAAGTAGAGCTGGAACATCCACTATTTGAAAATTTATTTGAAGATAAAAGCAAAGTAAAAGTTGAATCACCAGAAATTTATTATTATTTAAAAACACAAACTGGTTCTACTGGAAGAATTATTATTTCTCTGATTGATAACTCACCATTTTTAAGTGAATATAAAATTGGAAATGGCAGAGTGTTAAACTTTAATATTTCACCAACATTAAGCTGGAGTAATTTCCCTCTTAAATCTCTATTTGCTCCTTTAATTAATAAGATTGTTTTTTACATGTCATCAAAAATTAAATATGAACAAAATCATCATGCAGGAGATGAACTGGTAGTAAATATACAATCAAGAGAATCAAATTTGATTAAAGTAATTAATCCTAAAAATATAGAAGAATTTATAAATACAGATTCTCTTATCAACAAAAATTATCTTAGTTATAATAAAACCGATTTAGCTGGTGTTTATAAATTTTACTCCAATCAAAAATTAATTGATTATTTTTCTGTTAATCACGATGCAAAAGAATCTGTTGCTGAATACGAACCAGCTAATAAATTTAAGGAATACTTAGAAAGAATTGGTTTTAAAGGCAATTTTGCAAATGTTACGCCAGATAAAGATTATACAAGAATAATCAATCAAACAAGATATGGTGTGGAACTCTGGAAATACTTTTTAATATTTGCCTTTATTATTACGATACTGGAAATGTTTATTTCAAAAAACTCAAAAAAAGATATGATAGAAAATTGAGTTGATTTAGATAATATATGATTTATAAATTAAAACTGGTGATTTAAAACAATAAGATGATTGAAGTAAAAAGAGAAGAAAGAGAAAGAGCAATATTAATTGCTTTATCGACAGGAGCTTATACAGAAGAACAAGTAGAAGAACATCTTGACGAATTAGAATTACTTGCCGACACAGCTGGTGCCGACACAATATTCAAAATAACACAAGAAAAATCGAAACCAGATCCTGCATATTTCATAGGAAGAGGGAAAGCAGAAGAAATTGCTCAACTAATACAGGTTAATGATATTCAACTAATAATTTTTGATGATGACTTAAATCCAACACAGGTACGTAACCTCGAAAAATTATTTGGAAGAAAAGTTTTAGACAGAAGTGGTTTAATTCTCGATATTTTTGCTTCGCATGCAAAAACAAAAGAAGCAAAAACACAAGTTGAATTAGCTCAGTTACAATATATGTTGCCTCGATTAACAAGGGCATGGACTCACCTCTCCAAACAGTACGGTGGAATCGGTACAAAAGGTCCAGGCGAAAAACAAATTGAAACCGATAGAAGAATAATCAGAACAAGAATAAGTAAATTAAAAGAATATCTTAAAAAAATTGAGTCTCAACAGGAAACCAAAAGTTCATCTCATAAAAAGTTTGTAACAGCAGCACTTGTAGGTTACACCAATGCAGGTAAATCAACTTTATTGAATAGATTAACAAATGCAAATGTGCTTGCAGAAAATAAACTTTTTGCTACTCTTGATTCAACAACACGTGCCTGCGAACTGGAGAAAAACAAAAAAATTCTTCTTAGTGATACTGTTGGATTTATACGAAAATTACCACATCATTTAATTGCTTCTTTTAAAAGTACATTGAATGTTGTTAGAGATGCAGATATTATTCTTCATGTAATTGATATTACCAATCCATATTTCGAAGAACATATAAAAGTTGTAGAAAATACTTTAGAACAACTTGGTTGCGAAAAGAAGATTCAAATAAAAATATTTAATAAAATTGATTTACTAAAAGAAAAAAGCATACTCAATACAATTAATCAGAGATTTCCAAATAGTTTATTCATATCAGCTGAAAGGGGAATCGGGATTACAAATTTAAAAGATTTGCTACTCGATTACTATGAAGCAAATTTTAATGAATACCAGCTCAAGTTAAAACATAATCAATCAAAAAATATTTCAATTATTTATGAACTTGCTGAAGTTTATGATACCATTTATAAAGATGATTATATATTACTTAAATATCGAGCCAGCAAACCAATTCAAAATAAAATAATAAAATTGGTTAATCACAATTAAATTATAATTTATGCTTTTTTGCCCTCAAATAAATTCTCACATCACTTCATTTTTAATGTTCCTTCAGATATTAAAATCAAAAATTAATTTAGGTATTATATGAAACTAATAATAGATGGCAAATCACTTACATTGAACAGTATAGAAAATTTCCTTTTAAATAATATCAATATTGAATTATCAAAAGAAGCAAAAAAGAAAATAATAAAAACAAGCAAATTAATAGATGAATGGGTTAAAGATGGCAAAGTTATTTATGGAGTAACAACTGGATTTGGTGCTTTCTCAAATGTTCGAATTAATAATAGAGATATTGAAAAGCTACAGGAAAATTTAATTGTAAGTCATACTTCGGGAGTTGGTGAATATTTGCCACCGCATATTGTAAAACTAATGATGTTATTAAGAGTTAATGCTCTTGCAAGTGGATACTCAGGGATAAAAATTAATACGCTGCAATTACTTATTGATATGATAAACAATAATATTATTCCAATTATTCCTTCACAAGGATCAGTTGGTTCAAGTGGCGATCTTGCCCCACTTGCTCACCTTGTATCAGCTATGATTGGGAAAGGAAAAGTTCAATTACTTAAAAATGTTTTAAATAATGAATTCATTGACAGGAGAAAAATTATTTCATCTAAAACTGCATTTAAAAAATTTGGACTTCGACCGATTCGATTAGCTGCTAAAGAAGGATTAGCATTAATAAATGGCACTCAGATGATGACAGCTTACGGAGCTTATATTTGTATTGAAGCTCATAAACTTAAAAAACTTGCTGATATTGCTGCTGCTTTATCTCACGAAGCATTGCGTGCAACCGATTCTGCTTTCGATTTAAGATTGCATAAGTTAAGACCTTATAAAGGCCAAATAAATGTTGCACAAAATTTAAATGCCTTATTAAAAAATAGTGAAATAAGAAAATCTCATAAAGATAACGATCCAAGAGTTCAGGATGCATATTCTCTAAGATGTATTCCACAAATTCATGGTGCTGTGAGAGATGCAATTGATTTTATAAGTTCACAAATTGAAATAGAAATAAACTCAGTTAATGATAATCCGATTATCTTTCCTGAAGAAAAAGAATATATAAGTGGTGGAAATTTTCATGGTGAACCTATTGCAATACCACTCGATTTTATGGCAATTGCTCTTTCAGAATTAGCAAGTATTTCTGAGAGAAGGATTGATAGATTAGTAAATGGTTCATCAGAAAAATTACCAAAATTTCTTGCACATATTGAGGGATTAAATTCAGGCTACATGATGCTTCAATATACTGCGGCAGCATTGGTTTCAGAGAACAAAGTTCTTTCACATCCAGCAAGTGTGGATTCAATTCCAACATCTGCTAATAAAGAAGATATTAATTCAATGGGCTCAATATCTGCAAGGAAATGCTATCAGGTTTTAAAAAATACTCAAACTGTAATTGCCCTCGAATTATTGACTGCTGCACAGGCACTCGAATTTCTAAAGCCTCTGAAATGTGGAATTGGAACAAATATAGCTTACAATACAATTCGAAAATTTATTCCACCACTAAAAAATGATAGACTAATAAAAAATGATATTGATAAAATATTAGAACTGGTAAAAAGCGGAATAATTTTATCTGAAGTTGAAAAGGTGATAAGTCTTAAATAAAATTTATAATTAACAATTAATTTTATTAATTCATAAAAAAGTATTAAATAATAAAAAGAAGTTGGAGTTAATTTAAAAGGCAGGGATGCTAAATAGATTTTTGCATGCCCTGCCGTTTTGTATTAATTATTCTTCCTAAATTCTTCCATAAATGTTACAAGTGTTTCTACACCTTTTTTAGGGAAAGCATTATAAATTGAAGCACGAATTCCACCAACACTTCTATGACCTTTCAAACCATCAAGATCTCTTTTCTTTGCTTCTTCAATAAATTTCTTTTCCAATTCTTCGTTTGGTAATCTAAATGTTACATTCATAAGTGATCTATCTTCAGGGACAACGGTTCCTCTATAAAATCCATCACTTGAATCTATTGCATCATATAATATTTTTGCCTTTTCTACATTTCTCTTATACATTTCATCAAGACCGCCCATATTTAATAACCATTTAAATACCAGTCCAGCAATATAAATACCAAATGTTGCTGGAGTGTTATAAAGAGAATTATTTTCAACATGAACTTTATAATTCAAGTAAGTGTGAAGTTCGTCAGAAGATCTTTCCAGTAAATCTTTTCGAATAATTACAAGAGTTACACCAGCAGGTCCAATATTCTTTTGTGCTCCTGCATAAATTAATCCATACTTATTCACATCTATTTTTTTATGAAGGATGTCTGACGATGCATCACATACCAGAGGAACATTTCCCACTTCTGGTTCTGTTTTCCATTGAGTACCATAAATTGTATTATTCGATGTAAAGTGCACATAAGAAGCATCAGGATCTAATTTTAGTTCAGACTGTTTTGGTAAACGTGAAAAGTTTTCACTTTCAGTTGAAGCAGCTATGTTTACAGTGCCAACTCTTTTAGCTTCTTTCATCGCTTTTTTTGCCCAGGAACCTGTAATAATATAATCAGCTTTATTTTTTGGTGGCATTAAATTTAAAGGCACCATAGAGAACTGAAGTGTAGCTCCTCCCTGAAGAAATAAAACTGCATAATTATCATTGATATCAAGAAGTTTTCTTAAATCTGCTTCTGCTTCTTTAATTATCTGTTCAAATATTTTACCGCGATGACTCATTTCCATTACACTCATACCGGTTCCCTTATAAGAAAATAGATCCTTCTGAGCTTCGAGTAATACTTCTTCTGGTAACACAGCTGGACCAGCACTAAAGTTATAAATTCTTTTTTCCATATTATTCCTCTTTTATTTATTGTATCATAATAATTTTTATATTAAATGAATTAACAAACCATCTCTCAGTTTTGGTTCAAACCATGTTGATTTTGGTGGCATAATTTCATCAGCATCAGAAAGATTCATTAAATCATCCACTGTTACTGGATACAATGAAAATGCAACTTCGGCATTTCCATTATTTACATGTCTTTCTAATTCTTCTGTCCCTCTAATACCTCCAATAAAATCGATGTTTTTATCTGTACGTGGATCTTCAATACCGAGAACAGGATTTAATAAATAATTCTGTAAAATACTAACATCAAGATTATCTGTAACTTTATTTGTTGTTTTTATATTACTATTTGCTTTCAACAAATACCATTTTTTATTTAAGTACATACAAAAAGTTTTAGGTTCTACTGGTTCTTTCTGATTGGTTTCTGTAATTGTAAAGTTATGTTTAATCTTACTTAAAAAATCATCTTTATTCATATTTAATTTATGAATTATTCTATTATATGGCATTATTCTCAATTGATTTGCCGGGAAAAGAACGGCAAGAAAATAATTATATTCTTCATCACCAGTGTGATGTGGATTTTGAGCTTTTTTAATTTTTTGAACCCGGCTTGCACTTGCAGCACGATGATGTCCATCAGCTATATAAAGATTTTTAACCTTTGATATTTCTTCAATGATTACTTCACTTATATCATCTGTTAAAATCCATATTGTGTGCCTTATGCCATCTATAGCAGTAAAATCATAAATTGGATTTGATTTACTTATAAAGTTATTTACAATATTATCTATATTTGGAACAGGACGATAAGTTAAAAATACAGGTCCGGTTTGTGCCTCAGTAAAAAGAATATGATTTGTTCTATCATCTTCTTTATCTTTTCTGGTTTTTTCATGCTTTTTAATAACATTATTATCATAATCTTCAACTGAAAAAGTAGCTGCAAGACCTACCTGAGAGTGATTCCCCATAATTAAACGATAAACATAGATACATGGTTTTTCTTCAACAATTAAAGGGGCTTCATTTTTTAATCGTTCTAAATTTTCTTTTGCTTTTTTATATACATCTTCAGAATAAACATTTTCGACTTCTGGCATTTCTATTTCTGCACGTGTAACTCTAAGGAAACTCAAAGGATTCCCTTTAGCTAAATTTGATGCTTCTTCTCTGCTTACAACATCATAAGGAACACTTGCTACAAGATGAGCTACTTTTTCGTTTGGTCTTAATGCTTTAAAGGGACGAATAATTGCCATATTAACTCCAAAAAGGTAAATTTTAAAATGCAAAATAGCATATAAAGGTATTATTGTAAAACAGAAAAGAAATATTTAAGGAATATTTTATAATTATAAATTATTATTAATATTTATACATATTTAATCAGGTATGATTTTGTGATATAGTTAAGCCCAACTTTTTCAACAAACTACCCATAATTTTTTGTTCTTCCTGTGTAAGAACCGACATTAATTGAGTAATATATTCAGCATGAGAGTAAAATACTTTATCAAATAATTCTTTCCCTTCTTTTGTTAATTGTACAATAATTGCTCGTCTATCTTCTTTACTATGAACTCTTTCTATTAAACCCATTTTTTCTACATTATCAAGAACAAGAGTCATATTACCACCAGTTACAAGCATTTTTTTACAAATCTCCCCTACCTTTAGTGGTCCAAGATGACCCAGTACTTCAATTACTGCAAATTGTGGTTGAGTTAATCCATAGGTTCTTATGTTTTCTGCAATTTTTCTATTAAAAGATGCATATGCTCTTGCTAATTTAATCCACGTATTAAGTGCAAGATCTATTTTTTTACCATATCGTTTTTTCATAGTTCAGACCCAATTAAAAAATAAATTTACTTAAAATATACTAATCCAAAATAATATTAAATATCAGTGCGTGCAATTATAATACTGGCATTATTTATGAACTAATGTACCATCTTCTTTTGTTTTATAAAATGAAATTTCTTTTAAGTTCTATTTGTGATTAATTATATTTAGTTATAAATTATTACTAAAGATTAGAGGTAATATTGGAAACAAAGGTTAAATATTTTACTCCAGAAGAAGCAAAAAAATCTCTTCCTCTTGTAAAAAGAATAGTAAGAGATATTTTAAATACAGCTTATGAAATTCGGATGATAACTTATTTCAATGGTGGAAAATATGAAGGTAATTTGCAGATAGAAATTTTAAAAGAAAAAATTAATAACTACATAAAAGAACTTGAAGAAATTGGTTGTACATTTAAAGATTGGGATTTTGAAATAGGACTGGTTGATTTCCCCTCAATTATTAATGGAGAAGAAGTTTACCTTTGCTGGCGTAGTGACGAGGATGATATTAAATTTTATCATGGCATAAACGAAGGCTACACAGGTAGAAAACCCATCCCTGAAGATTACCTATAATTTCAGATTACTTCTGAAATTCTTATCAAAAAATATTTATTACAATAAACTACTCTTGAGATTCTTCAATTCTATAGGAATGAGTTATTTGAACTGCTTTTTGAAGCATTGCAGTTACACTACAATAAGTTTTTTGAGATAACTCAATTGCTCTTTCAACTGCATCTACAGGAATATTCTTACCATAAAAAACATATTCAAGATGTATTTTAGTAAAAACCTGAGGATGTGTTTCCTGTACTTCTGCAGAAATATTCATTTGAAAACCATCTAATTTCACTTTCTTTTTTTGAAGTATAACTGCAACATCACTCCCTGTACATCCACCCAATGCAATTAACAATAATTCTTTTGGTCTTATTGCCGCATTACTACCACCAAATTGTTCTGGTCCATCCATTACTACCCAATGATTTGAATCTGTTTTACCAATAAATGTTACACCCTGTATATGTTTTACAATTGCATTTTTAGTAGCCATTAAAATTCTCCATAACTTTATTTTTTAATTAATATGATGATAATTATCTTCTAAAGATTCAAAAAAATAATTATCCCATGCCAGTTATATTCTTCACTGGTTCATTAATAATTCATTAACAAAATGTTTTAATAAGGAACTATTTTTTAATGAGATATAAAATTAGAGAAATTATAATGCTCAAAATTATTGATGTAACTATGGGGAAATAAAAAGTAAAATTTTTCCCTTTAATTATTATATCACCTGGTAATCTGCCAACGAATGGAATCTTTCCCCATAGAATCATAAATAATCCTAATAAGATAATTAAAGCACCACCAAATATTAACAGTTTACCAAGTGTTTGAAATTCATTCATATTGTTGCTATTAATTTTTATCCATTTTCTCCTGCAATACGAGCAATTTGTAAAAGATAAAATCTTAGTAACTCCTGATTTTTCGTGCTTAATGGTTGATCTTCAATTTTGATAATAGATTCAACTTCTTTTAGTGCACGAATTATATTAATTGGTACTTCTGTTAAACCTTGAGATATTATTGAAAGATATTCAAAAGCAGCTGTTAAAAATTGCTGCATATTATCATCAAATGATGCTTTAGTTAGTAACTTGGGAGATATTTTTATCTTCTGTGGATTAAACAATATTTCTTTTACAGGAACATTTGCCTGAAGTGAATTCAATGCTATAGCTAATTCAACAAAACTCTCTACTCTCTGGTAGATTGGCTCTTCAAGAAATTCCCATATTTTTGCTCTCCACTCTGAAATTTTTACTGGAATTAGAAGTAATCTTTCGACTTCTTTTACCCATTTAGCATCAACTTTTCCACTTATTTGACTCAATAATTTTTCAATATCTGTATTAAAAAGTTCTGGTTGTAATAATACTGCTACATCAGGTCTGAGTGTTGGTAGTAAATCAGGAATAAATTTATTTTCATCAAAAAACTCTGTAACATTCAAACCATGTCTTCTTAACAATTCTTTCTGGAAAAAGTATAAATATTTATTGAGAGAATCCATATCTTCTCTTAAAGCAATAAGTGCACTATTACCCGCTGGAAAAGCTTTTTCGAGTTTGTTAAGATAAATTAAATCGATATCCTGATAGATTCTTAATGTATGAAGAATTTCATAAACTGGTAAATTTGGAAGAATTCTATCTGAAATTAAAGATTCAGTTTCTCCTTCTGGAAATTCTTTTTGAGAAAAATTATTTAATGCTCGGAATAATCCTGTTGTTAATTGATTAATCCCGAGTATCATTGTTTGAGATTGATTATGAGCTATTGCTCTTAATAAACTTCCATAGCGACTTAATGGAATTGTACCAGCAATTCTTTCAAGTATTTTTTGACCAATTAATTCTCCAGCATTTTGTCCTGGTCTTACTGTTGGTCTATCTCTTAAAGCAGGAATTGTTCTTCCAATAAAATAAGAAATAATATGAATGCCAACTACATCTTCTTCTCTACCATATAAAATTTGTCTAAAGTTCTCGGTATAAATATTAAGAAATACATCATAAATAGAATCTTTTTTCCCGATTGTTAATCTTTCTAATTCCTGTAAACCCCTTGTTTTGTATTGTAATCTGGTTTCTGAGAGTGGTTCACCAGCTCTTAAAATTTCTTCTCTATAAAATTTCTGAGTTTCTTTTACGTGATAAATTAACTGAGCAAAATTATGTACTGGAAGATATCGTACTTTTTCTGATATATTACTTTGAAATGTTAATAAATCCTTACAGGAGTAAACACCCATTAATGGAGTCGAAGCATACTCAGTACTTCTTTTGGTTGATGCTTCAAGATATTTTGAAAATCTTTTATTAGCATCTTCAGATTCAACAAATAATGGTTTTCCTACTTCCTGTGAATAATATCCACCCTGTCTTTGCATTGGTTCACCACTTCCCATTTTCATTCTAACTTTACCTATCAAGTTGTGAGAAGCAAGCCATTTCATCAGTTCAAATTTTGCTGTTTTGTAGAGATACATACTGTTTGGTTGTCCAACCTGTTGACTTAGATCTGAACCAGCAACAAAGATTTCAGTAATAATTTCTGCAAAACGTTCGTGTGTTTCCTGATTCATTCTTCTACTTTGAAGTGAATATTCCCAGACTTTATTTAAATAATTCTCAAGATTTTTTACCGATTCCAAATCTTCAAACAATGGAACTATCCATATGTTAGGTATTTCTATATTATTATTTTCTCTAAGTATCTGTTCTCTTTTAGAATATAATTTACGATCCAGAGATATTAATGCTTCTGGTTTTGTTGTCATACTTACCTGAATAGCCAATACCATTCCAGGATTTCCGTATCTTCCTGATATTTCATTTATTTCGTTTATATTATGAACTGTAGTATCTATTGCAAATTGATCCTGTGCAGTTATTAATTTCTGATGAATTCTGGGAGTTACAACAAATCTCTTTAATAGATCTCGGTACATTCCAGCTTCTAAGAAGAATTCTTTATTTTTAATATTTCTTTGAATAATTGGTATTAATGAATACAAAGTTTTTCTTAATTGTTTATTCAAAGCAAAATAATGTTCGAGTGTTTCTCTTCGTCTATGACGTAGTTCTAACATTTTTCTTTCGAGACGGTCGTTATGACGCCACATTTTAGTAAGTGGATCTTCAGCAAGATGTAATTTAATTCCAAGTTTTCTTAATCCACTCATCTCGATATTAAAAGGCAGTGTTCCCCTGTATCTTTTTTCCAGTTGATGAGTAAGCAATGTGATTTGATTTAATAGATCAGCAAACTTTTTATTGCTTTGTGGTAATTTTTTAATCTCTTCAACTAAATAGCTATCAATATTAATTGTTCTGTCAATATTTAAAATCATTTCAAGAATTTTTGCCTGTCTTACAACATTTTCCATTAAAATAGCAGAAACAAGACTGTGTCCCTGACCCGAAGGTCTATTACTACCATCCCAATCACCCCAGAACGATAAGAACACTTCAAAAGGTGAATCTGTATGAAGAGCCATATAATTTTCTACTGCCAATAAAGAATTTAAATCAAGGATTAATTCCTGTGGTTCTTCACTCGAAATAATTGGTACATTCTGACCAAAATATTCTTTAACAATTTCACTTTTTAATTTTTCAAATAATTCTGAACTGATATTGTGATTTTTTATTAAAGCATCAATTAATTTCTCGAATAGTTGTTCTGTTTTAATAGAATACATTTGTGTAGGATGAACAGTTCTATCATACAATCGTTTTTGAAAAGCTTCTTTTCTTCTCTGCAAATCATCCTTGTAAAATTCTCTTTCTAAAATTTCTGTTATATTTTTTCCGTCGTGTGCAAAAGAGAAATTAATAAATTCATTAATTATGGTTGCTCTATCTTCATATCTTTTTCTAAACAATGAAAGTCGTTCAGGTAAATATTCTTTAAGGAAATATTTATAATTTTTTTCAATATCAATTTCTTTGTTCAAATATTTTACAGTATCATAAAAATATGTTTTAATATTATTCTTAATCTCTTTTTCTATGGAATCCCATTTTTGTAAATCATAAGTAGTATCTATTATTTTTTTAACTCCAAGCGGAATTACATTAAATTCTCTTTTGTTATAATTAGAAGCTTCTTCGTCAATGAGTCTATTTAAATCAATCAAAACTCTTCGTGTTTTTTTCAATAAATTTTCTGCAGTATCTGTACCACCCAGAGTTAATCGGAATGTTTTTCTTCCTGCATCAAAACCTTTTTCGGTTCTGGCAAAAGTTGAGAGTGGAACTACACCTATTCCCTGTCTTGCTAATCCAGAAGACAACCAATCCAGAGAAAGTCCAGCAGGTAATTTTTCAATTATCATTTGTGGATACATACTTCCAGAAGGGGGAGTAATTGAAATTTTATATTTGTTTCTTACTTCAGGTAAATTTTCTACAGCGTCTAATAAGGCTTTACTTCTTTCTTTGAAAATTTTATTTCTTAATCGATAATATGAATCAATTATTTCTGCATTATTACGATAAAACAAATAAGATAAAAATATTGCTGCAATGTTTGGTTTTATTGTTGAATTTATTTTTTTCAATCTATTAAAAATTTCTTTATGACGAATTTCTGCTACAGATAATCTTGCACCAGCAAATGAATCTGTTTTAGACATTGAATGGATTGTAATTATATAATCAGCTTGTTTTCTGGTAATATATCCTTCTCTTAAAAGTTCATCACTCAGCTGTCGAATAGTTTTTATTTGTTTAAGATCTTCTGATGGAGTAACGTTTTGATAAGATAAATCATCAATTATCAATATATCATTTTCAAGAAGCCATTTAATAAGATTTTTAATTTTATCTTCATTAAAAATTTTACCTGTAGCATTATGTGGATTATTAATAACTATTGCACCATAACTATTCCATTTATTATCCATTATTAATTTTTCTTTGACAGCATTTTTTATCTTCTCTACATCAATATCATAATCATCTGTAAGAGAAACCACTTCAACTTTTGGGAAACAATGTTCATAAGTCCAGCTTAAATCTGGTATTATAACTTCTTTTATTCCGCAGTGGAAACCAAGTAAACTTAATGCAGTTCGAGATGAGCCACTTATTACCAGACAATTTTCTTTTTGATATTCTGGATGATAATTGAGAAAAGAGCTCAGGTAACTATTGATTAGTTCATTATAAAAATCTTCGGAATTAATGTTTTTAAATAATTCATCAAGTAAATCAAGAGCATTTATATCTATTAATTTATCATAAATATAATCATTAATGTTTTTCAGTTTGAAATTATCATTTAAATTGATTTTATATATGTGTTTTTCAAGAATATTTTCAATTGTTCTACTCTGTCTTAAAATAATTTCTTCTGTTCTTTTTTCTAAGTTTTTAATTTTATCGTAAATAACTCTGAATCCTGTTTCTTTAATAAGTGGTTTTTCATATTCGGCTTCTACAACAATATCATCAAATTTCTCATCGTTATTTAATTCCTGTAGATTTTCTTTTAGGATAAAAGCGAGTAATTCGATTTCTGTTGAAGAAGGAGTTCCCTTTAATTGAAAATGTATTGTTTCTAAAACTTTTATAAAATCTGGATTACCAAGCACAAAATTTAGAGCAATATTTCCAAGATTTTTTGATAGTACTTTTGGTGATATAATTCTAATTACTCTACTCATCATTTTAGCTTCGCGGGCAAGCGATAGATGATTTGGGGCATCGTTTGCTTCTACAAAAAATAGTGGATAATCCAGACTTAATTCACGTAGCTGTCGTCTTGTAGTTTCGTTTGTAATTTCCCCCAATAAAAGAAAATTAGGTTTATCTAAATTCTCTTTTAATTTACTTTCAAGTAATGATATTAAATTTTCTTCATCAGTAAGATTATAAAACCTCAGATTTTCAAATTCATATAAATGTTCAGGTAGATTGATATTATACAAAAAAATATTAGCTGGAAGGTATAATAGATATTCTGATATCGAATGAAAAAATATTCTCAATGTTTCATATATACCGCCAGATGTAATTATTATTTCTCTTTTTCCTGTTTTATCACCAATATCATATGTTAATGGTTCGTGTTGTTTATTGACGAGCCAATCATTAAAGTAATTAATTATAAAGTGTGGATTTGTTCTAACGAAACCACCACGAGGTGAATAAGGTGCACTTTTTTCAATTAAACGCACTAAAAATTCTAATTTTGATTTATCTTTTACATCCCTGCCTAATTTTTCTAATATATTATCAAGATTTTTAATTGATATTACTTCTTCTTTAATATCAATTCCCAGTGCCATTCTAAGATATGCAGAATATAACCTTTCATCCTGAACAGGATTCCCTATATGAAAATTAACTCTATCTTCTGGTGGAACATTTGAAGCAACTGTAGCTTCGCTTATTTCAGAAACTTTAGCAGCTTTTACTGGTTTTAACTGAAAAATATTTATTGAATTTTTTACAGTCATCATTAATCTTCTTTACTCTTCTTTTTTTGGTTTAGTTGTTCATAATTATTCAAATAACTTTGCAGAAATTTCTGGAATAAACCAATCAATTCTCCCCCCTGAGATATTTCATTAGGAGAAAGAGTTACAATAGTTCTTGCATTTTTTAAAGATTGACTTGCTTCTGCCAATCTTGCTGCCTGTGGAGTTAAAATCAGTAACTCAGGATTCTTCTTTAGTATTTCAAGTTCTTCTTTCTCGTAATCAAGTTCCAATCTTTTTCTTTTCAACTCATCCATTACTTTTTTATCAGAAATTTCAGATTCTTTTTCCAGTTCCACTTTTTTCAAATCATATTTTTTAAGTTCAAGTTCATTTTCCATAATTGCAATTTCTTCATCAGCTTTTAATTTTGCTTTGGCTGCCGAAATTCTTGCTTTTTGATTCAACAATTCTGTTTGTTCAAAAATTCTTGCGGATTCCTGTTGTTTAATTGCATCTGCAATTTTAGAATCTACAATTTCTATTGATTGGATTGAAATGGAAATAATATCCAGACCAAAAGTTTCTTTGCTAATATTTACCTTACTCATTAAGTGATTATAAATTTTTTCTGATGTCAATTCTTCTATTCCAAATCTTTCGGTAAACTCTCTTACAAAGCTATGAATCAAAGTTTCTAATTCTTTTGTTGCTTTTTGTACAGCAGACTTATTCCATCCACCTGTTTTAATCAAAGAATTAATATTTTCCTGTGATAGTGTAACCGCAATTGATAATTTAACTTTAATATCTAAACTACCTTTTGCAGTTGCATCTATATTTAATTGAGATGAATAAATTGTCCTTGGTAAAACTAAACTGAAATGACGAGGATAAAATCTCCCTTTACGAAATATTATTTTACCTTCTTTTTCTGCGAGAACTAATTCATCTGGCTTTCTAATTCTCAGCTCGTATGATAAAAGCAAAATTAATATCAGTACTATTATCAATACAACTAATATCATATTTTTTCTCCTGTTATTTATTATTTGTTTTTAATTTATAATCACTATTTGATATAATAAGTTCGAATGGATAAGAGTATAAATGAAGAAATGTAACTAAAACTTATAAACAATGTAATATTTTTTTTATAATTATGTAAGGTTTTACTAATATTTTTTATCGAATAACTTGCATATCTTTTCTAAAGTGCTTGTTTTATTAAATAGTTTCCATCTCCTTGTATTTATAGCTATAGTAAACCAATAATATTTTAGATTTGTTCATTAGTTATTATCATTATTCCTTTAAAATAATTTATTAAATTTAGTTTGTAAATATTATAATTCAATTTATGGACGAAAAAGAAATTCCAAATATTTTTGATGACAGTCAACCTGATTATGATAGAAAAAACTTTAAAGCCATCGAAAGGTCAAGAAGTGATTATATTATATCAGGATTGTGTGCTGGTCTGGGCAAATATTTTAATATTGATGCATCATATATTAGATTGTTTGGCATATTGAGTTTATTAATAGGTTTCCTTCCTGTTTATTTTTATTTAATTGCCACTTTAATATTTCCCCCTGAAACTTCAAAGCAAACCATTAGTGATGAAGATAAACTTAGAATAAACAAAAAAAATTCTTATACACTACTTGGTGGAACATTAATGTATATAAGTTTAGTATGGCTATTGATCAGTACTGGAATAATGAAAAAGGAAGAATTACTTTATTTCGATTCTATACTGAAGAATTTGACTTTATTAGTTTTTGGCGTTTACTTAATTTCAAAAAATTTTCACGAAAGTGTTTATAATAATAGATCCATTGCTTCTAATGAAAAAAGAATAATTCTGGGAGTATGCAATACTTTAAGTAATTATCTGAAAATTGATGTAATAATTATTAGAGGATTCTTTATAGTAGGCAGTTTGATTAGCACAGGTATTCTAATATTATTATACTTATTTCTCTACCTGATTTTAAAATCCAGAAAGGTCATTATTAATGAAACTCAATTATAAAATTTTGACAGGCATATCATTAGCAACTTATGGAATTTTATCCCTATTAAGTAATGGAATAATAAACTTACACAATAAAGTGATAATTGGTATTACACTTATTATTTATGCCCTGCCTTCAATCTATATCTCATTAAATTTAAGTAAAAGAAATATGATTGTGGTTTCATCAATAGCCTTTTTTGTGGGAATTATTTTTCTGCTTGATAACTCTTATAAAATTTATTCCCAGACAACTTTAATTTTCCTTTTAACATTTATTGTTGGTTCAATATTTTTCCTATTATTTATAGACAATCCAGAAGAAAAATATTTACTGATTACAAGTATCTTTTTATTTATAATTTCTTATCCTGCTGTAAAATTGTTTGAATATATTAATGATAGTTTATTCTTTTATTATTACAATAGAATAGAAAATATTATCTCGCCTGTGATATTACTTTTAATAGCTGTTAATATTTTTATAAAAAGGAATGATTGATTATTTAGACTTACCAGTTTGAGGAAAATTACCAATAAGATAATTTTGTGCTGAGGGAGTTGGTGAACCTGTACTGGATTCAATAGTAACTTTTAAAAATTCTATATTTTCCTTAGGTATAAATGGGAATGAGTTTATATGTATATATTCATTACTGCCTGGATTATAAACTCCCATTGAATAAGAAATTCCTTTGCTTACTGCCCACAATTGATATGCTTGATTTGGAGGAAGTGGTTTAACATTTTTAAATTGTATTAATCCTTCTCGAACATCAAATGAAAGAAATACTCTCGCCATTGCTTTATCATTTGGATCAACACTATTCAAGTTTACGATTATTACATCTTTGTAATTAAAAAATTCTATAAATGAAAGATAATTGTTTATAAAATTATTTGTCCTGCTAAGTTCACCTCTAAACAAAGTGATATCATGATTTAATTCTTCAATTTGCCTATTTAACGATTCAATGGAAGTAAAAGAATAATAACTTAGAATTGAAAACAAAACTATTGTAATCAATAAAGCAATCCAGCCTATAATACTACCAGATTTCTCTTTTACATGCGGTAATGTTTGTTGAGGTGTAATATATTGAAGTGGTTTTTCTGGAATAACCGAGCCATTAATTTTTGCTTGTTTTTCTTTCTCTTTTTCTTCTTCTTTAACTATTGTAGACTTTGTAAGATTTGACAATTGAAAAGTTGGCTTTTGTGGTTTTTCTGCATAGTTATTAAATGTTTTGCCCATCAAAGTTTTTCTTCGTTCTTCTCGTATTCTTGTTTTAATTTCATCCTGCAGGCTAATTAATTTTTTTGCAACTTCATCTTTAAGTGATTCCTTTGGAGTTTCTATCTCCAGAATTGTAGGTATGAGTGATACAATATTTTGCAATTCACCCAGTGCACCTTCAGGGAGTTCGCCACCATTATCAACATAATCTTTAAACTGTATAAAATTTTCTTTATCCATACAGCCAATTGCAAAAGCTGCAATCATTTCATGTACAGCAGTATCAGACATCGATTTACTCCTTTGTCAAATTATCTCTAAAGCTGTGAAGTGCATTCATAACTTTACTTCTAACAGTTTCAACAGGTACATTTAATTTATCTGCAATTTCATCAATAGTATATCCTTCATAATAGGCTAAATGAAGAACATATTTTTGTGTATCTGTTAATTTGGATAAAGCTCTTTCTACTTTGGGCTGCAAACTCATTGCTGTATTTAAATCGAGGCTATCCATATCTGGTAAAAATGTTGGAATTATAAAATAATCTTCATAATCATCATCATAAACTTGAGATGCAGAAAGTGAATTTCTACTTCTTCGCAAAGTATCAACAGCTTTATTTCGTGCAAGTGTTACAAGCCAGCTATAAACATTCCCATGTCTAAAATCAAATTTGCTTGTTTTACGCCAGACAATAACAAAAACATCAACCAGAACTTTTTCAGCCGTTGATTCATCCATCACAATTTTTTTAATGATTGTGTATAAGAGTGGTGAATATCTATCGTACAATTCTTCGAGAGCACGTGATTCAAAATTTGCTATCTGTTGCATTAATTCTAAATCTGTTAGCTCAGTGAACTTGCCCATGTAATTCCTTCTGGAATATTATTATCAAAACTAAAATTACTTATGCAAAATTACAATAAATTTATTGAAAACTTTTATGATATAATTACAAACTAAACCAGTATTTTTCATATACCAAAACCAGAGGTAAAGCTATTGACGTCCAAAAATGCTAATCTTTCTTTTTATTATATTTGTTAACATTATTTAATTAAATTATAGTTAATATGACATCCAGCGAAATAAGACAACAATTTTTAGATTTCTTTGCATCTAAAGGTCATAAAATAGTACCAAGTGCTCCTGTTGTTCCTCAGGGAGATCCTACTTTACTTTTTACTAATGCAGGAATGAATCAATTCAAGGATGTATTTTTAGGCATTGGAACACGCGATTATAAAAGAGCTGCTGATACACAAAAGTGCATTCGTGTTTCAGGAAAACATAATGACCTTGAAGAAGTTGGACACGATACTTATCACCATACATTTTTTGAGATGCTTGGAAACTGGTCTTTTGGAGATTATTATAAACGAGAAGCAATCCAGTGGGCATGGGAATTATTAACTGAAGTCTGGAAACTTCCAAAAGAAAGACTATGGGCAACTGTTTTTAGAACTGACGATGAAGCATACAATTTATGGAAAGAAGTAACAGATATAAATCCAGACCACATTTTAAGATTTGACGAAAAAGATAATTTCTGGGAAATGGGTGAAACCGGTCCATGTGGTCCCTGCTCAGAAATTCATATCAACTTAAGTGATGATTATAACAATCCTAAATGGGTTAACGCAGGTAAACCTGAATGCATAGAAATATGGAATCTTGTTTTCATTCAATATAATCGTGATGAAAATGGCAAATTACACGAATTGCCTTCCAAACATGTTGATACAGGTATGGGATTCGAAAGAATAACAGCTGTGCTTCAGGGCAAAAAATCAAATTATGACACAGATATTTTTACCCCAATAATAAATTCAATTGAAAAACTCTCGGGTCTAAAATATGATTACAATCTTCCTGCAGAGGACAAATCAATTAATGGACTTAATAATGTAGCAATGAGAGTTATTGCTGATCATATCAGAACTTTAACATTTGCTATTGCAGATGGAGCAACACCAAGTAATGATGGTCGCGGATATGTTTTAAGAAGAATTTTAAGAAGAGCTGCTCGTTATGGAAGGAAGTTGAACTTGAAAGAACCATTTTTATATAAGCTTGTTGATGTTGTCGCCAATCAATTTATTAATGTTTTCCCAGAAGTAAAAGAAAATCAATCAAAAATTGAAAAAGTAATTAAAGCAGAAGAGGAAAGCTTTAATATTACTCTCGATAGAGGAATTGAACTTTTTGAAAATCTGATAGATAAGCTTAAAAAGAAAAATGAAAAAGTTATACCCGGTAACGAAGTCTTCAAACTTTATGATACTTATGGTTTTCCTGTTGACCTAACAAATGTTATGGCAAGAGAAAATGGTTTTACAATTGATGAGAATGGCTTCAATAAATTAATGGAAGAACAGAAACAACGTGCACGAAAATCTACAAAAGAAAAACTTTCTTCTGTTAATATTATAATAAATTCAACAGACGATTTTCAAATATCATCAAATAATCCCACAGAATTTACAGGTTACGATGAATTAAAAACCAATGCTACAATTATTGGAATTAAAAATGAAAATGAAAAATCATTTATTATTCTGGATAAATCTCCATTTTATGTTGAATCAGGTGGTCAGGTTAGTGATACAGGTAATATAACAATCAACGATACACATCTACCAGTTATAAATCTCACAAAAATTAATAACCAAATTATTCATATCACAGAAAATGAATCTAATATTAAACTAAGTGTTGGCGACAAAGTAATTGCTACAGTTGATGAAAAAAGAAGATGGGATATTATGCGTAATCACTCTGCGACTCATTTTCTACATAAAGCATTACGAGAAATTTTAGGAACACATGTTCAACAATCAGGATCGTATGTTGGTCCGGATAGATTACGATTCGATTTCAGCCACTTCCAGAAATTAACAGAATCTGAACTCGAAGCAATTGAATCATTAATTAATGAAAAGCTAAGAGAAAATTTACCTCTCATACATTATCGCAACATTCCATTTGACGAAGCCAAAAATATGGGTGCGTTAATGTTTTTTGGTGATAAATATGGCGATAAAGTTAATGTAGTTCAGTTTGGTAATTATACAATGGAATTTTGCGGTGGAACTCATGTAAAGAACAGTTCACAGATAGGTCTACTAAAAATTATAAGTGAATCTTCCATTGCAAGTGGAATTAGAAGAATTGAAGCAGTTACTGGAGCTGGTGTAGAAAAATTCATAAAAGAACTCGAATCAAAAATTATTAAAAATGAAGAGCTATACGAAAAAGTGCTTGATGAAAAAAAGAAACTCGAAAAGGAATTAAGTGAACTAAAACTAAAAGAAAAATTAACACTCATCGATACAATAATTAAAAATCCCAATGATGTAAATGGAATAAAAATTTACAAAGGAAAAGTAATTGCAGAAAATATGGATGAACTAAAATCAATGGGAGATGAATTAAGAAATAAAATTAAAAGTGGAATCGGATTATTAATCTCTGAAATAGACAAAAAAGTAGGAATAGTATGTGTTGTATCAGATGATTTGATTAAGGATAAAAAATTCTCGGCTGGAAAGATAGTGGGAGAAGTTGCAAAAATTATTGGCGGGGGTGGCGGCGGTAGACCTCATTTAGCCACTGCTGGCGGAAAAGAGATAAATAAAATAAACGATGCTCTAAATTCTATTGAAAAAATTATTTCACAAATATAATTTTTATATCAAATACTCATTTATACATTATTGCACTCAACGATTTTAACTGCTATTTTTTTTATATTGTTCAAGTACAATTAAAATTGCTTATTATGAAAGATTATAAAATATTAATTGCCGACGACGATGAAACATTATGCTACCTTCTAAAAGAAGAACTTGTTAATGAAGGTTACAATGTTGATGTAGTATATGATGGTAAAGATGCAATTGAAAACCTCAAGAAAAAGCAATATGATGTTCTATTACTTGATCTTGAAATGCGTGAAGTTCATGGCGAAAAAGTTTTAAATTATGTTAACGATAATCATCCTTCCACACAGGTAATTGTTCTTACTGCAAAATCTGACATACGAACAGCAATTGATTGTATCAAACAGGGAGCTTACGATTTTATCACCAAACCATATGAATTCGGTCAATTATGTGTTACAATAGAAAGAGCAATTGAACATAAAAATTTAATTCTTCGTAATAAAATTCTTTCTTCAAAAGTTCAGGCATTTCAAACCAATATTATTGGCGAAAGTGATAGTATAAAAGAAGTAATTCGACTTGCAGAAAGAGCAGCCAAATCCGATTCAAACATTTTACTCGAAGGAGAAACCGGTACAGGAAAAGAATTATTTGCCGAGTTTATACATAAAAACTCAAATAGAGCTGATAAACCTTTTGTTGCAATTAATTGTGCATCGTTACCAGATCAATTAATAGAAAGTGAACTGTTTGGTTATGAAAAAGGGGCTTTTACAGATGCTAAAACTTCCAAACAGGGATTGGTTGAAATTGCAAACGGCGGCACATTGTTTTTAGATGAAATTGGTGAACTGAGTTTAACTCTTCAACCAAAATTACTCCGTTTTCTCGAAAATGGTGAATTCAGAAGAATTGGTGGAATTACTAATTTGAGTTCTTCTGTAAGAGTTATTGGAGCAACAAACAAAAATTTAATGGAAGAAGCTGAAAAGAAAAATTTTAGACGGGATCTTCTTTTCAGATTAAATGTAATCACTCTGAAAATTCCTCCTTTAAGAGAAAGACAGAATGATGTATTACTTTTAGCTGAATACTTCTTACAAAAAAAATCTCCAATACGAGCCACAAAAAAATTATCGGAAGAAGCTAAAAAGGAATTAATGAGATACAATTTTCCTGGAAATGTAAGAGAACTTGAACATATGATAGAAAGAGCCATTATTTTTTCTGATGGCGATATTATCTATCCACGCGACCTTAATATTCCCAAAGATGATTTTGACTTTACCAACTTTGTTAAAGATGATGGAACTATTATGACACTCGAAGAAGTAGAAAAAATTCACATTAAAAAAGCACTCGATGCTTTCAAATGGAATCGCGAAAATACTGCTCGTGCTTTAGGTATAAGTCAAAAAACTCTTTATTCAAAAATTATCAAGTATAAATTGAAATAAAATGCAAACAGAAAATAAAAGTTTGCTAATAAATCATCTTGCTCACGATATAAATAATATTTTAACACGCATCTTAAACAGTGTTGAACTTCTCAAAAAGAAAATTTCTAATTATAACGAAGTAAGTGCTTTATTGAATAATATTGAAAATGGTACTCATATAATTTCGGAATTAATTGAAGATACTGTATGGGAATCGAAGAATAAAACTCCAAGAAAAAAACGAATTAATCTAAATACTCTTATTAACGATCTTGTTAATTCATTCATTGTTCATTTAAAAGATAGAATAAATTTTATCTTAAAACTTGATCAAAACCTTTATCCAATTGAAGGAAAATATATAGACTTCTATAGAGTTCTTCTCAATCTTATTACCAATGCAGTTGAATCAATAAAAGAAACTGGAACTATTACTATTTCTACAACAAACTTAGAATCAAAATTTATAAATGAAGACGAGCTGAAACTTTTTAATAATCAATCATTTATACAAATTAAAATTGCAGATTCTGGGACAGGCATTGAATCATCTGTTATCCCTTTTATTTTTGATGAGAACTTTTCTACAAAAGGTAAATCGAAAAATCGTGGTTTTGGTTTAACCATAGTTAATAATATTATTAAAAATTATAATGGCTCAATAAAACTTAAAAGTGAAATTAATAAAGGAACAGAATTCTGTATTACTTTACCAGCAATAAAAATCAAAACTCTAAAAAACAATAAAGAGAAAAAAACAATTCTGATTGCAGAAGATGAAATTATTCTTCAAGAATTATTAACCGAATTATTAGAATCTTATAATTATGATGTAATTACAGTCTCTAATGGAAATGAAGTTATTACTCAATTAAATTCCAGAACAATTCCCGATATTCTAATTATTGATCAGAATATGCCCGATATGGATGGAATTCTATGCATAAAGAAAGTTAAAGAACTATATCAAGATCTTCCTGTAATTTTAGCAACAGGTTCACAAAGTAATTTTATGGATGATCCCGAATTAAATCAAATTATAAATCGCATCATTACTAAGCCTTACAACATTGAAGAACTTGTTTCAATAATCAAAGAACTGCTGGATTAATTTTAAATAATGAATAAAATACTATTGCCAGGAACAAAATATCAGCTAAAATTTTTATTTGAAAATCTCAAAGATTCACCAGAAAATATTCTTGTAATTGGTGCAGCGAGTGAAATTATTGCCAGTGAAATTTCGAACAAATACAAAGTAAAAATAAATTTAATAGTTGATGATTACGAATCATTCATAAATTCTCGCATTTCACTGGGAAACAATGATAATGTGAATATTATTTTGATGGATTATGAAACTACAGATTTTAATAATGACCAGTTTGATTTGATTTATGCTCAAGCATCAATATCACTAACTAATAGAAATAAAATCATTAAAGAAATTAAACGAGTATTAAAACCACGTGGTTATTTTTGTGTGGGAGAATTAGTCTCTCTGAAAAAAGAAACTCCTAAATTTATGCAAGACATTTATGAAGCATCAAATTTATTACCATTATACATCGAAGATATAAACAAATATTACAGCGAGAGAAATTTCCAGGTTTTAAAAACTCTTGATTTATCAAACACATTAAAAGAATATTACCTGACTACTTTAGATAAATTGAAAACTGAAAAAGAAAAATTAGACGAAAAAGAGAAAGCTTATTATAAAAAATTATTAAATAGATTCAGTCACGAATCAAATGCATATTTGAAATTAGGCGGAAATAAATATCTTGGTTTTGTTTCATTATTACTACAAAAAGGTGAAGCTTGAAAAAGGGAGATTTAATAGAACTTGAAATAACAGATTACGCTTTTGAAGGCAAAGGCATTGCTAAAATAGTAAAAGAAATTCATTCTCAAACTGAAGATAATCCCAAAAAATTTGTGATATTTATTGACAGCTCGTACCCTGGCGATAAAATAATCGCACAATTAAATAAAATTAAAAAATCTTACGCCGAAGGGAAAATAAAAGAAATTATTTCAAAATCTCCTTATAGAGTAAATCCAGAATGTAAATATTTTGGTGTTTGTGGTGGATGCAAACAACAGGATCTCGATTATAAAATGCAATTAAAATATAAAGAAGAACAGGTAAAAGATATTTTTGAAAGATTAGGTGGATTCTCCAATTTTGAAATTAATCCTATAATTCCTTCTGATAAAATATTTTTCTATAGAAATAAAATGGAGTTCTCTTTTGCAAATAAAAGATGGCTCACAGAAAACGAAATATCAACTATGCAGGAATTAAAAGATAAAAATTTTGCTCTCGGATTACACATTCCAAACTATTTTGATAAAGTTCTTGATATTGACGAATGCTTATTACAATCACAATTAAGCAATAATATATTGAATTTAACAAGGGATTTCTTTAAAAATAAAAACGCCACAATTTATTCAACTTACACTCACACTGGATATTTGAGAAATTTAATAATCAGACAATCTACTCATACAAATGATGTTATGGTAAACCTTGTAACATCTGAAGAGAATGATGAATTAATGCTTGAATACAAAAATGAATTACTAATGTCATTTCCAGAAATAACAACGATAGTTAATAATATAAACATAAAAAAATCTCAGGTTGCAACTGGCGATTACGAAATTGTTTATTATGGTTCTGGTTTCATCTACGATTATATAGGAGATTACAAATTTAGAATAAGTGCTAATTCATTCTTTCAAACAAATACAACACAAGCTGAAAAACTCTACAACGTTGCACTGGATTTTGCTTCGTTTAGTGGAAATGAAATTGTGTACGATTTATTTTCAGGTGCGGGCACAATTCCAGTATTCATTTCAAAGTATGTTAAAGAAGTTTTTGGATTTGAAAGTGTTGCTTCTGCAATAAACGATGCTCACGTAAATATTGAATTAAATAATATTACAAATTTTAAACCACTTCTTGTGGATCTTAATAAATCTTTCATCCCTTTAATTAAACAACAAAATTTACCTTCTCCAGATGTTATAATAATTGATCCACCTCGAAGTGGAATGAATCCCAAAACTATTAATGATATTCTGAAATTAAAACCAGATAAAATAATTTATATAAGTTGTAATCCTGCAACACAGGCAAGAGATTTGAAGTTACTTTGTGAGAATACATATAAATTAACAAGAATACAACCTGTGGATATGTTCCCTCACACTTATCATATTGAAAATGTGGCTCTAATAGAAAAAACAAATTAATTCTATTAACGAGTTTAATATGAAAGAAATTAAGGAAAAAATTGAATATATATTCAGAAATTCCAGCTCACCCGATGAATTATTTGATGCATTTACCGAAGCTATTAGATTCAGAATAAATGACATTGAAGTTTATAAAATCTTACTTGCTAACCCAGTATTATCTTTAGACGAAATTAAAATGTATGCAGAAAAACTTATAAGAGAATTTAATGATCAACAATTTCAAATCAGCATGTGGACAGCAAAAGTATTCGAAAATTTACAGAGTAATTTTGATTATCTTGAAAGTGCATTACATTATTACACAAAAGCTATTCAACATAAACCAGAATCATATGAACCATTTTTAGGAATGATTAAACTGTATAATTTTGAAATTGAACTTCCAACAAATAAAAAAATACTCCAGATAATCGAAGATAACTTAGAACCTGTTAAAATAAAAAGTAAGATATATTTTGCTCTTTCAAATTTATACAGACGATTAGGCGATAAACAAAAAGAAGCAAAATATGCAGCACTTGGCGAGAAAGCTATGGAATCTGAAATGAATGAAGATTGGTAGTTTAGCTTAAAGAAATAAAATCAATACTTCCGTTCAACAATTTAGAAAATCATTTTTAATAATAATACCCAATTGTGAAATAGAAAAAAGTATCGCCCCACACAATAGTTTTTTTAGGAAATGTGTTTTTAATATTAAAACTTTTCCCGAAGGAAAAATCTGCTGGTCCAACTGGAGTTTGAAATGAAATTGTTCCACCAATACCGTGTCGTAAATCTTTAAATCTAATTTCTTCTTTTTGAGACCAGATTGAACCAAGATCATATCTCATACTTAAATAAGTTGTAAAAAATAATTTTACTGGCAATTTATATCTATATCCAAATGATGTAAGAAAAATTTGTCTTCCACGATATTCATATTCTCTCATACCAAAAAATGAATTCTGTCCACCAAGAGAAAACTGTTGACTGAGTGGTAAAGTTTTATCGCCAAAACCAAGAACTGTTCTGAAAATAAATGTATGATCTTTAATTACGCTAAAAGTATTTTTATAATCAAAATAAAATTTTGAATAACCAATATCGCCACCAAGTGCAGTTTGTGCAGTTTCATAAAATGTTTTAACCAGAAAACCTTCGGTGGGAAATGGATAATCATTTTGCGAATCAATCGATAATGTAAATCTAAGACCAGATATAATTGATTTATAAGCCTGAGTTACAGAACCAGATTTATTTTTAATTTGATCCTGCTGAAATCTTGCTTCTATTAAAAGATTACCAAATCTTTTAACCTGAGCACCTATACCAAACGATCCACCATAAAATATTTGTCTATATTCACCAGCTTTATTTCTTACAATTCTATTAAAAGCAGCATTATCATCATTATAAACATTAACATCATTAAATTCATAAAATGCACGAACTTTATAAGTCAAATAAGTATCAAAAACTCTATTGGCTTTGTGTTCAAAAATATATGAACGAGTCCTAATGCCTGCAGAAATTATTGCCCCCATTTCAGTTCCAGTGCCATTAAAATTTTCATCACGAATATCAACAGAAGCCTGTGAATAATTTTCATTATCTATTTTGAATCCAAAACGCACTATGCTTGATGGTTTTTCAATTAACCGAATACGAATATTATTTTTTTCTTCACTGTTTTCATTTAATAATTCTACCTGTTCAAATAAGTTCGTACCACGAAGATTCGATAGACCTGCTTTTGCTACATCATATTTAAAGTAATCGCCTTTCTTTAAAGAAAATTCACGTGTTATAATTCTCTCATTAGTTTTATCATTCCCTTCCACAATAAGTGTATCAATTTTCCCTTCATTAATTTTAATAAGAAGTTTATGAGATTCTTCTATAAATTCCACTTTTTCTATACTCGCAAGTGAGTAACCCATCGAACGATAAAGTTGTAATATTTTTAATAATGTATTGAATACTGAATCTGGATTAAAAGATTTACCCAAAAGTGGATTTAATATATCCGTGAAATTCTGTGCAGTTAATATTGAATCTCCACTCAATTCATAGTTTTCAATTACAGGATAAGGAATAGTAAATAACTCGACTAATGTTTTATTGTCATCTTTAGTGATTAACCAGAATAGATCTTTGTAATTTCTGATTCGCTGGATTAAATAAAGTTTATATAAAAGATCTTTATTGCTAATAATTAAATATTGTTTAGCTCCAATAATCGAATCTAATGATGCATCATTAGTATTAATAAAAACATCTGTAAAATACTCTTCCTTTATTTTTAATTTTTCCTTAAATCTTTTTTCAAATTCTCTTTCAATTTTACCAATGACATTTTTTGTAGCATTGTACCCTTCATTAATCAACTCACTTAGCTTACTGAAATCTGTATTTTTTCTTCCTTTCAAATCTGGTTGTATTACAAAATCCGATGATTCAAGTTGTTGTTCGTTTAATATTTGCATTGGGATACTGATTAATTGATCAGCAATTACCCAAGGATAATTCAATTCACTTTCTTTATAAAGGGGACTCACAGTATTTACAGTTACAACGATATCAGCTCCAAGTCTGCGTGTTTCTTTAGCTGGGATATTTGCTACTAAGCCACCATCCACAAGATTAAAATTCCCTTTTTTAACAGGTGGAAGAAGAAGTGTTACACTTGAACTTGCTTGCATTGCCAGTCCAAGAGGTGGTTCATCAAGAATAATTTCTTTTCCAGAGACTAAATCTGTAGCAATTGCTCTGAACTTATAAAGTAGTTCATCAAAATTTTTATGAGGTTTAACCGGAGCATTTAAAGCAAGAAGATTTAAATAATTTGCACCACGTTGACCGGAAATTATTGACTTTGGAATGAGTGGTTTTAATCCCTGGAGTCTGAATGATACTACAGCTTTATCTTGAGTAATTTTTTGATCAATAAATAATTCATTTCTATTAGTTTGTTCAATAGAAAAGAAGTCGCTCCAGTTAGTTGATTTTACAATTGAATCAAGTTCATCAAAACTATAACCTGAAGAATAAAGTCCACCAACTATACTTCCCATACTTGTTCCAACAATAATATCAATTGGAATATTTTTTTCTTCGAGTGCTTTTAGTACCCCAAGCTGAGAAATTGCACGAGCTCCACCACCACTCAATGCAATTCCAATTCTGGGAAGATTTTCTGGTATCTTTTTGGTTAATCCAAATGGTAAATTTTTATCGATAAAATTTAAGCGTAAAGTATCTTTTGACTGTGCAAAAAGAAGTTGTCCACTAATAATTATAATTAAAAAAAACTTATTAAATATATTCACAGCGGTTTCCAAACTGGAATTATTTTCTCTTTTGAGTTGCTTTCTTTTGAGCTTGAGCCTGTTTTTCTGCTGCTTCCATCATTCTTGCCATAAAACCCTTTTTCTTCTTATTCTCAGCTACTGGCACAAGTTGAACATCATCTTTCTTTTTATTTATATAATATTGTTGAGCAATCGATAACAAATTGAACATAAAGTAGTAAAGATTCAATCCAGATGGAAAACCCATAAACATTAATGTAAACATCACTGGCATTATATAAACAAGAGCCTTTTGCGAAGGATCTTTTACACTTTGCTTCTGTTGAATAAACATTGTTATACCAAGAAGTAGTGCAAGTCCACTTACAATATCAATGTTGAATAAAGGAATTTTAAATGGAAGTTTATAAATTTTATCTGGTGCAGATAAATTATCTATCCACCATACAAAAGGTTGTTGTCTTATATCTATCACATTATTAAATAAGCTCCACAATGCAATTAATATTGGCATCTGTAAAAGAATAGGTAAACAACCACCCATTGGATTAATTCCATATGTAGAATAAAGTTTCATTGTTTCTTTTTGAATTCTTTGAGGGTCATCTTTATATTTTTCTTTAATCTCATTAATCTTTGGTTGAAGCAATTGCATCTTCTTCATCGATTTCATACTCTGACGTGTAAGAGGATGCAAAGCAAACTTTATAATAATTGAAAGAACAATTATTACCAATCCATAATTTGGAATAAACTTATGTAAAAACTGAAGTAATGGAAGAAGAATATATTCAGAAATTGGTCGAATAATAAATTTCAAACCAAAAAAGCTTCCAAAGTCTACAATAATTTCAAAATTTCTTCCATAACTTTTAAGTACATCATAATCTATTGGTCCAAGATATAGTTTAAAGGAATCTTTTTGATATTTCTGATTTTTGAAAGGAACTTTCAAACTCATACTATAATATTCACGAACACCATCGAGAATCTTCTTATGATATCCTTCGATGTAAGCACCACCATCATCACTTGGATTTTCTGGTGAAAGTATAACAGTAAAATATTTATTTCTAATAGCTGTCCAATCGACTTTACCATTTATATCTTTTGTATATTTTTCATTTTCATGTGTAGCATCAATTATTGTTTGTTCTTCGCCAGCATAAACACTTGCATTAGAATGATTTGCTTCGTCAACAGAATTTTTTTCTGTAAAGTTAATTCCATTATTCCATACCAAATCATATCTATAACTACTAATAACATCATCATAATTTTCAAACTCAATGTCCACATCGGCTGCATAATTATTTCCATAAAAAGTAAAATTCTTTTTTATTGTTTTATTGTTAGCTGTAGTAAAAGTATATGTTAAGGAAAGAGAATCGTTTCCATTTAATTTGTAATAATAATTATTCAGATTAGGATCAAAATCAATATTGGAAGTGTTAATTAGTTTTCCTTCCTTAGTTACAAAAATTATATTTAAATCACCACCCTGTTTTTGATTAACTAATTGAACATGACGATTATAAAAATCCGATTTATCAAATTCTTTATGATACCAGGTTTCATATTTTTTCAAATAATATTTTCTAATTTTTCCACCTCGAGATGTTAACTCGATTTTTGCTAAATCAGTTTCAATAGTAATAATTCTTTCTGGTTTTGTTATAAGTGTTGTGTCGTTTGTGGAAGTTACAGATAAATTTTCTTTATCAATTAATTCTTCCTGATTAAGTTTAGTATCCTCTTTTTGAACTTTAGTAGTATCTGCAATTTGTTTTTGTGGAGGTGGTGGTGTGGGAGTATTCCAGTATAACCACAGTATTAAAATAATTCCAATTAAAATAAAACCAATTGTTGATTGTTTATCCATTATTCAACCTTTATATTATTCAAGTGGATCATAACCGCCTTTATTAAACGGATTACATCTTAAAATTCGCCAAATAGCTTTGATACCTCCCTTCAGAAGACCATATTTTGATAATGATTCAACAGCATATTGAGAGCATGTTGGATAAAATCGACATGATGAAGGGAAAAGTGGCGAAATTAATTTTTGATAGATTTTAATTAAATATATAAATATAAATCGCATTTCAAATTCTTAACTTAATCTTATTCATCAAATCTACAATATCGGGCATAATATTGCTTAATTTAATTTTTTTATTCTTAGCTTCATTTAAAGTATTCGATGCAAAAATAATATACAATCCAATTTTTTTTTCTAAGCAGAGAGGGATTAAAATTTGTTTATTAAGACGATACGATTCACGTAAAAGTCTTTTAAGCCGATTTCTCCAGACTGCTTTACCAGTTTTTCTTGATACAGCAAAAGCTGTTTTTACTCCAATATAATCAGAGTCTTTATTAATATAAAAAATTGCTTTTATGATAGATGATGAAGAATAAATAGTTTCGCCTTTTGTATAGACTAACTCAATTTCTTTCTTCTTCTTGATTCTTTCTTTTGCAGAAAGACCAAATTGTTTCAAATTGACCTCCTCGCAATTTATGCGAGGCAAATTTATTAGCGTTCGTCACTAACTGTTAATTTTTTTCTCCCTTTTGCTCTTCTTCTTGCAAGAACTTTTCTGCCATTTTTTGTTGACATTCTTTCACGAAATCCATGTGTATTTTTTCTTTTTCTAATACTTGGTTGATAAGTTCTTTTCATGATTTACCTTAATTTCATTTGAAAGTGTGCAAAATTACTGAATTTGTGCATAATAACCAAAAGAAAGGGATCAAATTCATTCTTCAGGCGGGATTAACGGGAAGCGGAAATCCCAGTGAACAGCCCAGCCAACTATCCACCAGAATAACCGCTCCCTATAATTTTGTAATTGCATAAATACATCATATATAAAATTACTATTTGCGTGCCAGATTTTGTTTAATAATTTCATTAATATCACAACATCTTTTATAAAATTATGTCTCAAAAAGAAAATCTTATCTTTTTTATACACTTAGAACAAATTGTTTTAAGATTATTTATTTTTCCAGCCCATTTTTATTTTAAAACTATAAAGAATTGGAATTCAATAGTTTGATATATATCAATAATTACGCAAGACAATAACTTTTATAAAATATTATTTCAAAGTAACTTTTTGAATGATGACCAGTCTAAATGCTAAGAAAAAAGATAAATCAAGTAAATAGAGCAGATTATGAAAAAAAACTTTTTACTTTTATTCATCATTACACCATTAATATTCTTAAATGCTGGTAGAACAACCACAGATAAAGTTGTTCCTGCATTAAAAGTAGAAAAAATAGAAATTAAATTAGATGGTAAACTTGATGAACCCATCTGGCAAACTATACCGATTAAAGGTTTTACACAACGAGACCCTAACGAAGGACAACCCGCATCCGAAGAAACACACGTCTGGATAGCATATGATGATGAAAACATTTATGTAGCAGCAAGATGCTTTGATTCTCAACCCGAATTAATTGATGCCAGTTTAACTCGTAGAGATAATTATATACTTTCAGATTGGTTCGGCTTTTATGTTGATCCTTTTAATGATAAAAAAAATGGTTACTTTTTTGTAGTTAATGCTGGTGGTTCAATCATGGATGGCGTGTTATTTAACGATAGCTGGGATGATGATTCGTGGGATGGAATATGGGAAGCAAAAACTCAGATTGATGATAAAGGATGGACTGTTGAAATGAAAATTCCATTTTCTCAGCTGAGATTTAAGAAGTCTGATAAAATGCAATGGGGAATTAATTTCGCAAGAGAGATTAAAAGAAAAAATGAACGTTCTTATTTTATAATGGTACCTAAAAATGAAAGTGGATTCGTATCACGATTTGCTATTCTTGATGGACTTAATGGAATTAAACCAAAACAACGCTTTGAAATTTTTCCTTACATTGTTCAAAAAGCTCAATATCTTGTTCACGATGCAAACGATCCATTTTATAAAAGTAATCAATATAAGACTGCAATTGGTGCAGATTTTAAAATTGGATTGGGAAGTAACTTAAACATTGATGCAACAATAAATCCAGATTTTGGTCAGGTTGAAGTTGACCCTGCTGTTATAAATCTAACTGCCTTCGAATCATATTTCGAAGAAAAAAGACCATTCTTTATTGAAGGCTCAAACATTTTTTATTTCGGTATTGGTGGAGCTAATAATAATTGGGGTTTCAATTTTGGCTGGCCAGAACTTTTTTATTCAAGAAGAATTGGAAGACGACCACAAGGTAATGTATCTGACAACGAGTTTGTAAACTATCCTTCTGAAACAAGAATAA
This sequence comes from Rosettibacter firmus, assembly GCF_036860695.1. NCBI lineage: Bacteria > Pseudomonadati > Ignavibacteriota > Ignavibacteria > Ignavibacteriales > Melioribacteraceae > Rosettibacter > Rosettibacter firmus. The sequence goes on from NZ_JAYKGJ010000004.1 coordinate 59,606, forward strand.
TCGGTGCTGCCAAACTTACAGGCAAATTAGATGAAACAACTTCGATTGGTGCAATCAGTGCAATAACAGAAAGAACTTATGCAACACTCTTCAATAAAGGAATTAAATATGAAGAAGAAGTTGAACCTTTAACACACTATGGAGTTTTTAGATCTAAGAAAGAATTCAATAATGGAAATCAGGCATTGGGAGTAATGTTCACATCTGTAAATAGAGATTTACAAAATAATTCACTAAAAAATATTTTATCTAAAAATGCTTATACATTTGGCATTGATGGATGGACATTCTTAGATGAATCAAAAGTATATGTTTTAACAGGAGCTTTTGCCGCAAGTTATGTTGAAGGTACAAAAGATTTTATAACTGAATTACAAAAGAAACCTTATAGATATTTTCAAAGACCCGATGCTATTAAATATAAAATTGATTCTTCAAAAACATCTCTTGCAGGTTATTACGGAAGATTAATGCTAAATAAACAGGAAGGAAATTTCTATATAAATGCTGCACTTGGGGCTGTATCTCCTGGTTTTGAACAAAATGACCTTGGATTTCAGTGGATGGCAGATAGAATTAATGCACACATTGTTTTAGGTTACAGATGGTTTAATCCAGAAGGTATTTTCAGATCCAAACATATTTATATGGCTCATACAAGATCTTATAATTTCGATGGAAATATTACCTCAAATTTTATATGGTATCGAATAGGTGGTACATTTACAAATTATTATACACTGGTAATGGGAGGAAATTATCAAGCTGAAACTTATAATGTATCTTTAACCAGAGGAGGCCCATTAGCAAAGAATCCTGCAGAATGGAATATCTGGCTTTATGCTGAAACTGATGAAAGAAAAAAAATCAAACTTGAATTAGAAAGTGTTTATGGTCAAGATAAATTAGGTGGATTATATAAGGAAATAAAATTAAATCTTGATTGGAAACCAAATTCACAAATAAAAATAAGTTTTGGACCTTCCTATTCTTATTCAATTAACCCAACACAATGGATAAATAATTTCGAAGACCAGTACGCAGTAAATACTTATCAATACAGATATGTATTTGGAAAAATTATTCAAAATACTTTATCAACAAACATTAGACTTAATTGGACTTTTACACCTAAACTAAGTCTGCAAGTATACTTACAACCATTCTTTGCTGTTGGTGATTATCAAGAATTTAAAGAGCTCTCCAAACCTAAAAGTCTGTCATATCTAATTTATGGACAAAATAACTCTACAATAAATTACAACGAAATCAATAACGAATACGAAGTTGATCCCGATGGTAATGGTCCTGCAACAACTTTTAAATTCGGAAATCCTGATTTTAATTATAAATCAATTAGAGGAACAGCTGTATTAAGATGGGAAATAAAGCCCGGTTCAATTTTATATCTTGTCTGGTCTCATAATCAAACTAATGATAGTAATCCTGGTGAATTTAATTTAAAAAGAGATTTTAAAAACTTATGGAAATCTGATGGAGACAATATTTTTCTGATAAAATTCTCTTATTGGTTTAATATTTAAAAAGAATTTTAATAAATTAAAATATATTTCAAACACATTTAAGAAAAAGAATTTAATTAATATGGCATTAAAATTATCCAGACGAGTAGAAAGAATAGAAATTTCGCCAACAATGAAAATTTCACAACTTGCTATAGAAATGAAAGCTCGTGGCGAAAACTTAATTGATTTAAGCGTTGGAGAACCAGATTTTCCAACACCAGAAAACATTAAAGAAGAAGGAATAAATTCTATAAAAAATAATTTTACAAAATACACTATAAATTCTGGAATAATTGAACTAAGAAGAGCAATCTCAGAAAAATTTAAAAGAGAACATAACCTTGATTATAAACCAGAAGAAATAATAGTTTCATCAGGTGCAAAACAAAGTATTTTTAATACCATAATGTCATTGGTAGATGATGACGATGAAGTGATTATACCTTCCCCTTATTATGTTTCTTATCCGCATATGGTTTCTCTGGCAAATGGTAAGTCAATAATAATTGAAACAAAAGAAGAGAATGGATTTAAAATTACAAGCGAACTATTAAGCCAAGCTATAACTTCAAAGACTAAATTGTTGATTTTATGTAATCCTTCCAATCCAACAGGTACTGCATATTCTAAAAAAGAGCTGGAAGAACTTATTCCAGTTCTTGAAGAAAATGATTTTTATATTCTATCTGATGAGATTTATGAAAAGCTCGTATATGATGATTTTAAATTTATCAGCATTGCTTCTTTAAGTGAAAAAATTAAAAACAAAACTGTTATAATTAATGGTCATTCAAAATCATACTCGATGACTGGCTGGAGAATTGGATATGCTGCAGGTCCAATTGAAATTATAAAAGCAATGAATAAAATCCAGAGTCATAGCACATCGAATGCATCATCAATTTCACAAAGAGCAGCTCTTGCTGCTTTACTTGGTCCTCAAGATTATGTTGAATTTTCCAGAAATGAATTTCAAAAAAGAAGAGATATTCTTTATAACGAGCTAACATCAATCAATGGAATTAAATGCTATAAACCACAGGGAGCTTTTTATTTATTCCCCAATGTATCTTTTTATTTTGGCAAACATAGTGGAAACATAACTATTAACAACTCATTTGATTTAGCACTTTATCTTTTAAATCAAGCCAAAGTAGCAGTAGTTCCTGGAAGTGTTTTTGGTGCAGAAGGATACATAAGATTATCATATTCAACATCTGTAGAAAATTTAATTGAAGGTGCAAAAAGAATAAAAGAAGCTTTACAAAGATTAGTAAGTTAACAGCTGATTTAATTTAAAGAACTATCGAATCCAGACTGTTTTTATATTTACAAATTCTTTAATTCCATAATGAGAAAGTTCTCTTCCATATCCAGAATTTTTAACTCCACCGAAAGGCAATCTCGGATCACTTTTTACCATACCATTAATAAATACAGAACCTGCTTCGATTTGGCGAGCAAGTTTTCTGGCTTTCTCAATATTATTTGTCCACAACGAAGCACCAAGACCATATTTGGTATCGTTGGCAATTTCAATAGCTTCGTTATCATCTTTTACTTTTATTAAAGCTGCTACTGGACCAAATATTTCTTCTTCATAAGCAGGCATTCCTTTTTTAACATTAGCAAGTACAGTTGGTTCAAAGAACAAACTTTCTGAATCTATTCTTTTACCTCCACATAAAATTACTGCTCCATTTTCCACCGAATTTTTGACCTGATATTCAAGTTCAATTAATAAATCTTCTCGTGCAATTGGTCCAAGTTCTGTTGTTTCTTCCATTGGATTACCAACTTTAACTTTCGACATCAAATCAACAAATTTTTTCTCAAATTCATCATAAACTTTTTCAACAACAATAAATCTTTTTGCTGCAATGCAACTCTGACCATTATTAATTAATCTCGCATTTACTCCTGTTTTAACAGCTAAATCAATATCAGCATCTTCAAGAATTATAAATGGATCGCTACCACCTAATTCCATTACAGATTTTTTTAAAAACTTACCACAATATCCTGCAACCTGTCTACCAGCATATTCGCTACCAGTTAATGTTACAGCTTTAACTTTTGGATGATTGATAATTTCTTCGACATCCGAAGGATTAATCAGAACAGTTCTGAATAAATTTTGTGGAAATTGAGCATCTTTAAATATTTTCTCAATTGCTAAAGCACACATTGGAACATTAGAAGCGTGTTTTAGTAAACATGCATTACCTGCCATTAAAGCAGGGACTGCAAATCTAAATACCTGCCAGAATGGAAAATTCCATGGCATTATTGCAAATATTATTCCGAGCGGATCAAATTGAATATAACTTTCTGATGCATCTGTTTGAATATATTCTTTCTGTAAAAAATCTTCTGCATTTTCTGAATAATATTCACAAACCCATGCACACTTTTCTATTTCTGATATTGCTTGAGTTATTGGTTTTCCCATTTCTGTTACAATAATTTTAGCATACTCTCTTTTATTCTCTTTTAAAATCTTTGCAACATTTTTCATCAATATACTTCGTTCATAAAATGAAGTTTCTTTCCAGTATTGAAATGCATTTTGAACATCATCTATTAAATTAAAAACTATTTCCAGAGAATATTCTTCAAAAACTTTTTCAACTTTTTTTGTTGATGGATTAATTGATTTAATTGCCATTTTACCCCCCAGAAAATTTAAAACAAATATAATCAGTAAGCTTCGATTTTAGTATAAAAATTTTGTAAGTTATAAGAAAAATAATTCAAATATAAACATGATAAATTACCTCAATTAAATAATTATTCTTTATGAAAAAATCTAAACCTAAAACTTTTGTTCTCGACACAAATGTTATTTTACACGATCCAACCTGCATTCATCACTTTGAAGAAAATAATATTATAATTCCACTGGTTGTAATTGAAGAACTTGATCATTTCAAGAGAGGAAATCAGGTAATTAATTTAAATGCAAGAGAGTTTGCAAGAACTCTGGATTCAATAACAGGTAATGAAATTTTTAATGGTGGAGTTCCACTTGGTCGTGGAAAAGGTAAAGTAAGAATTGTTATCACAAAAGGATTGAACAAAGAAATTCAAGAAATATTTCGGGAAGATAATGTTGATCATCGTGTATTGAGTGCAGCTTATGAAGCATTAAAGAATAGCAAAGATAAAACAAAAGTTGTTCTTGTAAGTAAGGATGTTAATCTTCGAATGAAGGCTAAAGCTATTGGTATACCTGCTGAGGATTATTCGACAGATAGAATTCCAAATATCGAAGAATTATACAGTGGAAAAGAAATAATAGAAAATTTTGATGATGATATTTTACAAAAATTATATCAACCACCTTACGAAGTTCCTTCGAAACAAATTCTAAAAAAAATAAAAGTTGAAGCTGTTCCAAATAAATTTTTTATAATGAGGAATTCCAATCGTTCTATTCTAACTGTATTAGATAAAGAAATGGATAAATTCAGAAGAATTGATAAGGAAACTGTTTATGGAATTAAACCAAGAAATGCAGAACAAACTTTTGCAGTAAATGCATTATGTAATCCAGATATTCCACTTGTTACTTTAACAGGCAAAGCAGGCACAGGAAAAACATTACTTGCACTTGCAAGTGCTTTACACGTCAGAAAAAATTATAGACAAATTTATGTTGCTCGTCCAGTTGTGCCACTTAGCAATAAAGATATTGGATATTTACCCGGAGACGTAGAAAGTAAATTAGCTCCATATATGCAGCCATTATGGGATAACTTAAAAGTAATTCAGGATCAATTTCCAGAGACAGATAAAAACTATCAACTAATTAATTCATTGGTAAAAGAAGAAAAACTTGTAATTGAACCATTAAGTTATATTCGTGGGAGAAGTTTGCAAAGAATTTATTTTATTGTTGACGAAGCACAAAATTTAACTCCACACGAAATTAAAACAATAATAACTCGAGCAGGCGAAGGAGCTAAAATTGTTTTAACCGGCGACATATATCAAATCGATCATCCTTATCTTGATGCTCAATCTAATGGCCTTTCTTATCTTATTGAAAATTTTAAAGGCCAGAAGCTATATGCTCATATAAATCTTGAAAAAGGTGAACGCTCAATACTTGCTGAACTTGCAAGTAATTTATTATAGCTTTCTTAATATTTTTTTATTGAGAAGTTTTCACAAGAGTAGTTTCTATGCTGAAATTTAATGGTTCTACTCTTGAAAAAGATGGCATAGTTCTTCTCATATTACCCGATGGTCTTCTAAATTCACCCTGTGGAAAATTTCTAACCGGTCTATCTTTTACATCTGACAATTTAATCTCTTCGGTCTCAAATGTAATTTTTAATTTATCACCCGGCTTTGATTGTATGCAAAGCTTATCTTCGTGATTTCCTGATAATGGAATTTGAAGTTCATAAACAAGTTTATTTGCATTAACTGCCATTTTAATTTTTATATCTTTATCATTATTAATTGAATACAACCATAAAGGATATTTATTTTCATCAACAATTTGAAAATTTTGTTCGTTAGCCAGTAATCTTTCTACCATTTTATCAAGTTTCACTTTTTCATTTCTGAGAGAATCTCTGTCACTTATGGGCGGTCTATTTCTAATATCAAAATTCTCTTCTAAACGAGATTCTAAAATTCCCAGTGGATATTTCAAACCAATTATTTTTGATTTATCCTCAGGAACAAACCAAACAATAAATCCCCTTCGTAATATTTGAATTGCTTGAGATGGATTTTCTACAATTAAACATAGATAAATAAAATTATCGTTGTTTTTAATTCCTATCGAAACATTTTTATCTTTAATATAGGTAAGATTATTTACCCAGTCATTATAATTACCATCAATATTTATTTCTTCGGAATTCCATTTACTTACAATCTGCTCTGTTGAACTGCAACCAATTAAAAGCGTGCTTATAATGATTAAGGAAATATTGTAAAATATCTTTAAGGATTTGTGAATATAACTCAAATAATTATCTGTTATTATTGATAAACTTCGAAAGTTCATTTTCACATTCATATAAAAATTCCTTTTCATTATATAAACTCCTGAATTTCATTTTTTTGACATTTCCCTACAATACTTAGTTTAAATCAATCATAAAGAGAATAAATCTTTCAGGATTTTATCTAAATGATAAATATTTATTATTAAGATAAAAACCATTTTCCAATCATTAAATAATTTCTTCTAAAACAAATGATTATACGATTTTAATATGGCATTCTTTATGCAATTTTTTTTATTATAATTCTTTATCGAATCATACTTTTAAAAAGGAGAATTATATGAAACAAACGATGATATATTTTATAGTTCTTGCAATGACATACTCAATTTATAGTCAATCAAATTTGAAAATAAACGAAATGGGATATTATGAATTACCAGGATTAAACATTATGGTATTTGATGATTTCTATCCAGAAGGTCATCAAGGTGGTGTTACAATTGTTATGTTCGGGAAACGACTTGCAGCTAATGGAGATTTAAGATTAGAACCTACACCTGGACAATGGTCACCTGTCCCCAAAATTGGAAATAGAATTGTCGATAAAAAAAATAATACAATTACAGTAGAATTGTGGTATCCTGATTCAAGCAAAGATAGAAAGGGATTTAATCCAATTGAATATCCAGATCTTAAATTAAAATACAAAATAAGAACTGAAGTTGATGGACAAAGTTTAAAAGTGATTGTTGACCTTGATGAACCTTTACCTGAAGAGTGGTCAAACAAAGTTGGATTTAATTTGGAATTATTTCCTGGAGAATATTTCAATGAATTTTATTTAATGGATAATAACACAGGGCAATTTCCAAGACAACCAGTTAATGAAATGTTCTATGATAGTGATGGAAATCTCCAGATAAAACCACTTGCAGAAGGTAAACAATTAATTGTAGCTCCAGACAAAAAAGAAAAGAGAATAGAATTTTACAGTCTAAAAAACAAACTTATACTTCTTGATGGAAGAGGATTACACAACAATGGATGGTTTATAATTCGTTCCACAATTCCAGCCAATGTTACTAAAAATGCAATTGAATGGATAATAACACCTTCGATTGATACAACCTGGAGATATAAACCTGTAATTCAGATTTCACAGATTGGTTATCATCCTGAACAATCCAAATTTGCAGTGATTGAATTAGATAAGCTAACAAAAAAACTTGATGAGATAAAACTTATAAAAATAAATAAAGACTCAGAGAAAATAATCAAACAAGAGAGCAATCCAATTTTGTGGGGAAATTTCTTAAGATACAAATACATACGCTTCGATTTTTCTGAAATAAAAGAAGAAGGACTTTATAAAATTAAATATGGAAACATAGAATCGAATGTATTTGAAATAAAGAATGATATTTTTTCCAAAGGAGTATGGCAACCTACAATAGATTATTTTCTTCCAGCTCAAATGTGTCACATGAGAATTGAAGATAGATACAAAGTTTGGCATGGGCTATGTCACATGGACGATGCAATTATGGCTCCAACTAATCACAATCATTTCGATGGATATTATCAACATGAATCAACATTAACAAAATACAAATCAGGAGAACATGTGCCAGGATTAAATATTGGAGGCTGGCATGATGCAGGTGACTATGATCTAAGAATTGAATCTCAAGCAGAAACTGTTTATAAACTTTCTCTTGCTTATGAATTATTCCACATTGAACACGATCAAACAACTATTGACCAGAACCAGAGATTAGCAATTATACACAAACCTGATGGCAAGCCAGATATATTACAACAAATTGAACATGGTATATTATCTATAATTGGTGGTTATGAATCTTTAGGTAGATTATATCGAGGGATTATTTGCCAATCGCTCAAACAATATGTTCATCTTGGTGATGCATCAACTATGACTGATAATTTTATTTATAATGAAAACAAATTAAATCCAATTTTAGAGAAAAAACTTTTAAATGATGACCGTTTTGTTTTTACTGAAATAAATCCTCAAAGAGAACTTTATGTTGCACAAACTTTAGCAGCTGTTTACAGAGTGATGAAAGATTATAATAAAGAATTAGCAGAAAAATGTTTGAATATTGCAGAAGAACTATTTATCCAGAATTCTAATATTAATGAAAAAATAAAACTCAATGCTGCAGCTGAACTTTACATATCAACATCAAAAGATACTTACAAAAAAATATTATTAAACAATATTGATGAATTATCAAACCACATTGAAAATTATAGTGAAACAATTGGAAGAGTTGTTGAAAAAATTAACGATAAAAATTTTGTAAATAAGATTGAAGCCAGTGTTAAAAACTATTATAACAAAACAATTGAATTACAAAAAGAAAATCCATACGGAATACCATATAAACCATATATCTGGGGTGCAGGCTGGGGAATCCAGGAATTTGGAGTGAATTTATTATTACTGCATCTTTACTTCCCACACATTATAAATAAAGATTTTGTTTTTAATGCATTAAACTTTGTTCTTGGCTGTCATCCAGGAGAAAACACAGCATCATTTGTTTCGGGCGTCGGTGTAAATTCACTAATTGTTGCATATGGATTTAACAGAGACGAATGGAGTTATATTCCTGGTGGTGTTGCAAGTGGCACTGCTTTAATTCGTCCCGATTTACCTGAATTAAAAATCTGGCCTTATTTATGGCAACAATCTGAATATGTTTTAGGTGGAGGAACAACTAATTTCATTTTATTAGCAATAGCTGCAGACTATCTCTATAATAAACAATAAATTTCTAAAAGAGCTATTAAAAAAATTACAGGGGTTTTCTTATGAAACGAAGAGATTTTATAAAAACAAGTGCAATAATTTCAGCAGGACTTTCATTAACTAATTTTACATTAAGCTCAAGCGAAGTCAAAACTCAAAATAAAGTTATTAAGATTCCAAGATATATAGGTTTTAATCTCACAGAAAAAGCTGGTATCAACGGGAAAAAATTTAATGAAGAAGATTTTGAAATCATGGCTGAATGGGGATTTAATTTTGCTCGCATCCCTATGTCATACTGGAACTGGGCTCCTAAAGATGATTGGTATAATATTAATGAAGATTTTTTCAAAGACATCGATGAAGTTATTGAATTCGGTAAACAATATAATATTCATATCAATCTTAATTTGCATCGTATTCCTGGTTATTGTATTAATGGAAGAAATTTTGAACCTTATGATTTATTTGAAGATACTCCAAAAAACATGCAAAAAGCTCTTGATGCTGCTGTATATCACTGGAAATATATTGCAAAAAGATATGCAGGCATTCCAAATTCTCAATTGAGTTTCGATTTGATTAACGAACCTCCCAAAAGAACCAATGAAGAAAGATATGTAGAAATTGTAAAAGCTCTTGTTAAAGGAATAAAAGAAGAAGATCCTGAAAGATTAATAATCGCAGATGGAAAAGATATTGGAAGGTATCCAGTTATGGGATTAGTTGGAATTGTTGATGTTCAGAGCACACGTGGTTATGATCCGATGAGCTTAACTCATTACACAGCTACTTGGGTTCCAAAAGATGAATTTGAAACTTTTAATCCTCCTACCTGGCCACTTAAAGGTGATGATGGAAAAATATGGGATAAAGCTGCACTTAAAGAAAAATTAATCGATTCATGGATGCCTCTGGTCGAAAAAGGTGTTCAGGTTCATGTGGGCGAATGGGGTTGCTACAATAAAACACCACATGATATTGTTCTAAGATGGATGGAAGATGTTTTATCTCTCTGGAAAGAAGTTAATTGGGGTTATGCAATGTGGAATTTAAAAGGGGATTTCGGTATTCTTAACAGTAATCGTGCTGATGTAAAATATGAAAATTATAAAGGACACAAATTAGATAGAAAAATGCTTGAACTACTAAAAAAATATTTCTAAAAAATTTTACAATAGTTATGCTATCAATAAATATTTCTTGAAAGATTAATTGATAATATACTGTTTCCACGATGTTGAGAATTGATTTATAAAATAAATCTCACAATAAAAATTAAGTGGAGATAATTAAAATGAATCGGAAATCATTCTTAAAGATCATACCACTTGCTGGAATACTTTTAAGTTCACAAAATGATTTAATATTTTCTAAAGGTAAAGAAAAAAATCAAAACATATTCAAAAACAAATCAACACTCGAAAAAGTAAAATTAGCAATGTTAAGCATGCAACGTGCAACATGGGAACAGGGTGTAGCAATGCAAGCAATGCTCGAATCTGGCGAAGAAGAACTTGTAATTTTGATGGCTAAAGAGGCAGTATTAAGACAATCACCTGATGGAAGACTTGCAATGCTGGGAGAAGAATTTGCTCTAAGTGATGCATGTTCACCTGGAGAAGCTGTTCTATGGGCTGCAAAAAAGACTGGCGATGAATCTTTGATGAATGGCTTTAATAAACTCCTCGATTATATTATGAATAAAGCTCCTCGCAACAAAGATGGAATTATTTATCATTTTACAAACGTTCCACAAATCTGGAGCGATATAAATTACATGTTACCTCCATTTCTTGCAGTTGCAAAAAAATATGAAGAAGCAGTAAAGCAAATCGAAGGAGCTTTTTCTTGTCTGTGGAATCCTGATAAAAAACTTCTATCGCATATGTGGGATTGTGAAAAAAATGAATTCGTTCGAAAAGATTGCTGGGGTGTTGGTAATGGATGGTCGGCTGCTGGACTTACAAGAGTCATAAACATGTTGCCAGATTCCATGCAACAAGAGAAGAATAAACTAATTAATTATGTAAAAGATATAATTGATGGTTGCATTGCACACATCAGAGAAGATGGATTATTCCATAATATTGTTGATAATCCAAATTCTTTTGTAGAAACAAATTTATCTCAAATGCTTGCTTATACAATCTATCGGGGTATAAAAAGTGGCTGGCTCGATAAAAGTTATAAAAAATATGCCGATAAAATGAGAACTGCTGCACATTCTAAAGTTGACAAACTTGGATTAGTTCAGGGTGTATGTGGATCTCCAGAATTTGATCATCCTGGAACTGCAACAGAAGGACAGGCATTTTTTATTTTGATGGAAGCTGCTTATAGAGACTTAAATTCTTAATTACCAGAATGTTACTTCAAGTTATATAATTATGTCTTGTAGTTTAGATATATTTTTAATATTTATAAATTAGTAAATTGTTCTTTATGGCTGGAAGAAATGATTTGTCTTATTAATTGTAGAGGGGGAGGTTATGAAAAAGTTTTTTAATTACGTACTGATATTTTCTTCACTCTTATTTTTAGCCTGTAGCAGCAAAATAGAAAAGAGTCCGGCAGCAGGTTATGAACCACCAACTTTATTAAAACAGCCGAGATTATATTATCCTAAAATCGCTCAAGAAAATGCCCTCTGGGGCAGTACCAAACTTATCATCTCAATCAATGAAAATGGAATTGTTAATAATGTTTATGTAATTAAATCTTCCGGACACAAAATTCTTGACAGTGCTGCTATTAATTATTGCAAAAATCTTTTATTCAATCCTGCTAAAAGAAATGGAAAACCTGTTAACTCAAAAATTGAATGGGTTATTAAATTCAATATCTCTGATCAAAACTGGGAAATTGATAATTATCTTCTCGAATTATCAAGATTATATGATAAGGTTCAACGTCTTAATCAGGAATACAGAATTGAAGTTGAACGAGAAATATTGAAAAAGCACAATGAGTTTGTTCAAAACTTTAGCGATGCTCTTAATTTTAATAAAGTATTATTACAGATAATATTACCAGAGATTTCAAAAGAGTGGGAAAAAGATTGGAATGGCTGGCCACTTTCCTTTTTATTATATCATGATTTTATTAAAAGATTTCCAGATTACGATAGTATTTCTGTAGTAAAAAATTTATTGATTAATTCTTTGAAGTCAGATATCCAGTACATTAAAAATACACCAGCTTTAGACATTAATGTAAAGAAAGAAAAGGAAAAAATTCTTAACAAAATAAAAATTTTCATAACTACAAATTATCCAGATGTTATACTAAAAGATATTAATCTGGAAGCCAATGTAAGTTCAATTTATTTATCAAAAATGTAATTAATTAAAGGAAAGATAATCCATAAAACTAATCAACTATATGTCATACATGGTTAATAAACACTTTTCAAGAAATTTCTTTGCATATCTTATAGTTTTTTTATTTTCATCACTTAATCTATCTGCTCAATTCATTAATACATTTAATGATGGACTTAAATTAGATCCCAGAGGATTAAATGGTTGGACATACAGAACTGGAGATGGAGAAGCCACAATGAATTTTGTTCCATCTCCAGATGGATATGCTTCAATAATTGTTGATGCCACTAAAGATAAAATGGGAATATGGTGGGCATTGATAAGAAGAAGAATTTCAGAAAATATGGATCTCTCATTAATTCAAAATCCAGAATTTGAATTCAGAATCGAGGCAAAAGTAAGAGTTAGTGATGCACCTAAAAGAATCAATCTCCATCTTAATACACAAAGGACTACAGATTTTCACTCTCATTTAATGGAATACGATATCCCAGATACTACAAACTGGCATATTATCAGTATGACTACAAAGAATTTTGATGCAAGACCTGGAGATACTGTTTATGCTCAGCTTGCATTAATGGATTGGGGTTTTGAAAAATATCGTGTCGATATTGATTATTATAAAGTTGACATTGTTAATATTAATTCTACTGGAAAAGATTTAGGAGAACCAATTCCCTATCATCCACCAATTCCAGATACTTCTACTTTTAATTTTCATATCCCTGTAAGCAATGATGCAATTATTGATTTAAATTTACCTGACCTGAATTTTAATAACTGGTCAACAATCGATGAAACTGGTAATAAAATAAACTTGATCACCGTAAGTCAAAATCAATATATAATATTAAAATTCGATCTAAGAGATTTTAAAAACAAAAAAGTAAGTGGCTCTGGATTACTTGAATTAACAACTTATTCATTACAAAATTCTCCTGATTACAAAAAAGATTTTGGAATGATTAGAGTTACAGAAATTCTTGGTGGTGATAATTGGACTCAAGAAAAAGTCACATTTAATAATTTTTGCAAAAATCAGCCAATTAACAAAGTATTAAATAGCCAGATGATAATTGATGTTTCTGTAAACAATCGAAAGGGAGAAAAAAATTATATTACAATATCAAAACCTGTATTACAAAGACTAATTGATGGAAAAACAAAAGGTTTAGCTATAAAACCACTGGGAGCTGTAGTTGCTTCATTTTATGCATCCGAAAATAAGTTTATGATACCTAAACTTCATTTTAATATTCTAAACGAATAAAATTGCTTACATAAATATCATTGAGGTATTATATGAAAATTCTTTTTATTGGTGGTACTGGAAATATTAGCACTTCTGTAAGTAAACTCTGTATCGAAAGAGGTTTTGAATTATATCTACTCAATAGAGGATTAACCAATAATAAAATTGAAGGAGCTAAAACAATCACTGCAGACATCAATAATTTTTCTCAAGTAGATGAAGCACTAAAAAATTTTTACTGGGATGCAGTTGTAAACTGGATTGCTTTTACTCCAGAACACATAGAAAGAGATTTAAAACTTTTTAAGAATAAAACAAAGCAATATATTTTTATCAGCTCTGCTTCGATTTATCAGAAACCACCATTAAATCCAGTCATTACAGAATCAACACCACTTAAAAATCCATACTGGGATTATTCAAGAAACAAAATTGCATGCGAAGAAAGATTAAATAAAGCTTATCGAGAAGAAGATTTTCCAATAACTATAGTTAGACCTTCTCACACTTATTCTAATGTTATTCCCGTACCAATAGGAGGATGGACAGAATATACAATTGTGGATAGAATTAAAAAAGGTGAAAAAATAATTGTACATGGTGATGGAACATCACTATGGACTTTAACACATGCAGATGATTTTGCACTTGGATTCATTGGCTTAATTGGCAATTATAAAACCATCGGTCACGCATTTCATATTACATCAGATGAAGTATTAACATGGGATCAAATTCATTTCTTACTGGCAGAAGCTGTTGGAAAAGAACCGAATATAATTCATATCCCTTCTGATTTTATTGTAAAATGTGAACCATCTTTAACTGGCTCATTACTCGGCGATAAAACCTGGAATGCAATATTCGATAATTCAAAAATCAAAAAATTCTGTCCAGATTTTGTTGCCAGAATACCATTTAGAGAAGGCATTAAAAAAACAATTCAATGGTTCGAAGAAAAACCAGAAAGAAAAATTATACGCAAGGAAACAAATGATATGATTGATAGAATAATTCAATGTTATAATAAATGATCATCATTTTATTAATCTGATAAATATTTATTTTTTTAATAAATCAATAATTCCCTGAACATTTGTTACTACAAAAATTAAAGCATTGAATTATTAATATAACACAGTAAAACTGTCGAGTACTCCAGCTGGCATAATTTTAGTCTATTCAATTTTTATACTTACTTTCAACAAATATTCCAGGGAGGAAAACATGAAAATATTATCAAAGTTATTATTAATTCTTTTCATTATATCAACTCAAATATTTTCACAGGGAGAAACAGAACTAAAGAAAGGAGTAAATTTAATTCCAACTAAAATTTACACAGAAGAAGAAGATGCAAGAATTTTAAAACTCTTTGAAGGACTTCGAGTAGCAGATGTATCTGATGGAATGGATATGGTTGGTTTGCCTGGAAGAGGTTTGGTTGATCCTTCAATTCATCCTGCGTGGATTGATCCTGTTGACTTAACTCATCAATTCAGAGGAATTGCTATTACTGCAAGATATGTCCCCACACAAAAACCAGATCGTCCAGAGCATGGAGAAGAATTTTCTAAATGGGAAGGAAATTTTTATAATGCATATTCAAGCGAAGCATTTACACAATTAATAAAACCAGGTACTGTAGTTGTGATTGATGATGTCGAAGAAAAAGATATTGGTTCAATAGGTTCATATAATATTCTCGAATGGCATCGTCGAGGAGCTGTTGGTGTAGTTACAGATGCTTCTGCAAGAGATCTTGATGAAATTGCAATTGAAAAAGTACCACTCTATTTTAGAAAACCAGGTCGTGGAATTAGACCAGGTAGAAATGAGCTTGAATCTGTAAATAGACCGGTTGTTATTGGTGGAGTACTGGTCTGCCCGGGTGATATAATAGTAGCCGATAAAGATGGTGTTTGTGTTGTACCACGTTATGTAGCCGAGGATGTAGCCAAGTATGCAAGAGAAATTTTGAATAAAGATAAAGAAGGAAGAAGAAACTTATACGAAAGCTTGAAAATGAAATTAGATAAAACTGTTAAATAAATTTCTAAAAACATATGAAAAAAAATTATTTCATCTATCTCGCTTTAATTATTGTGATAATATTTCAAAATATCTTATCCAAAAATTTGTCATCAAATTTAGATTCGACAAATAAAATTATATTAAATGAATTAAAATATGTGCTCCAAAAAGATATTGAAAAATGGTATCCACTTGCTATTGATACAATTTATGGTGGATTTTTTAGTGATATCAATTATAAATGGGAATTAGCAGGAGCTCAAAATAAATTTATTGTTACACAAGCACGTCACATCTGGACGTGTGCAAAATTGTCTGAATTCTATCACAATGATTACTACACAAAAATTGCAAAGCATGGATTTGAATTTCTTAAAAATGTAATGTGGGATAAAAAGTACGGTGGTTTTTTCGATTTAGTTACCAGAAAAGGAAAACCAATTAAAGAAAACAATAAAATAATAAAAAAAGCTTATGGACATGCATTTGTTATTTATGGTTTATCTGCTTATTTCGAAGTTAGCAATGATTCATCAGCATTGAAGTTAGCTCAAAAAACTTTTGAATGGCTTGAAAATCATAGTTACGATACAATCTATGGTGGTTACTTTCAATTCATTTCTGAAAAAGGAGAACCATTTGTAAATGGATATAATGGAACTCCACCAAAAGATTACAATTCAATGATTCACATTCTTGAGGCATACACAGAGTTATACAAAACATGGAAAAACGAAAAACTAAAAGAAAGATTAACTTCTTTATTTTATTTAATAAGAGATAAAGTAACAACCGATAAAGGCTATATGAGATTATATTTCCAGAGAGATTGGACGCCTGTTGAATTTAATTATTCAAGCACGGATAAAAACAAAAATTTTCTGCTTGATCATGTATCATTTGGTCATGATATTGAAACTGCATATCTACTTTTAGAAGCTGCAGAAATCTTAGGAATAAAAGATTCACTAACAATTATCAAAGCCAAAACTATGGTCAATCATACTATAAGTAATGGATGGGATTCTTTTAATGGAGGAATATTTGATGCTGGATATTATTTCAAAGATAAAGATAGTATTACAATTATTAAAAATACAAAAGAATGGTGGTCGCAAGCAGAAGCACTAAATTCGTTTTTATTAATGTCAGAATTATTTCCAGAAGACAGAGTTGTTTATTATAATTATTTTAAATCCCAATGGGAGTACATTAAAAAATATCTTATTGATAATATAAATCAAGGATGGTTTATTGGTGGAATAGATATCGTTCCAGAAAATAAATTTTCTCCTAAAAGTACTATCTGGAAATGTAATTACCACACAACACGAGCTTTAATAAATTGCATCAATACATTAGAAAGAAATAATAATTACAAATAACAAAAGTGAGAGCATTATGAAAAGAATTAATTTAATAATTATTTTAATTGCAACATCATTATATGCACAAAAATTCGAAGGACTTGCATTAACACCACCAATGGGCTGGAATAGCTGGAATAAGTTTGGATGTGAAATCAATGAAGAAATAATAAAGAAAATGGCAGATGCAATGGTTGAAAGTGGAATGAAAGACGCTGGCTATCAATATATAATTATTGATGATTGCTGGCAGGGAGAACGTGATAGTCTTGGTTTTATTCAACCAGATCCACAAAGATTTCCATCAGGTATAAAAGCATTAGCTGATTATATTCATTCTAAAGGATTAAAATTTGGAATTTATTCCTGTGCAGGCTGGAAAACATGTGGTGGAAGACCAGGTAGTCGTGGTTATGAATTTCAAGATGCAAAAAAATATGCTGAATGGGGCGTAGATTACTTAAAGTACGATTGGTGTTACACAGAAGGATTAAATGCAGAAGGAGCATATCTAACTATGCGCAATGCACTTTATGCAGCTGGTAGACCAATTGTTTTTAGTATTTGTGAATGGGGAAATAATAAACCCTGGGAATGGGGAAAAAATATTGGCCATTTATGGAGAACTACTGGCGATATAACAAATTGTTTTGATTGTATAGTTGATCATGGAACCTGGAAATCCTGGGGTGTAATGCAAATACTTGATATGCAAAAAGGATTAAGAGCTTATGCTGGCCCAGATCACTGGAATGATCCTGATATGCTTGAAGTTGGGAATGGAATGTCAGTCAACGAAGATAGGGCTCATTTTTCAATGTGGTGTATGCTTGCAGCACCATTAATTGCTGGAAACGATTTATCAAATATGTCAAAAGAAACAATAGAAATTCTTACTAATAAAGAAGTAATTGATATAAATCAGGATTCACTGGGAATTCAAGGATTTAAATACTTTGAAAAAGATAGTATTGAAATCTGGTTTAAACCCTTAAAAAAAGATAACTGGGCTGTATGCTTTCTTAATCGATCAAAAAAAACACATGAAATTAAATTTTCATGGAAAGAGCATGAAGTTATAGACTCAATTTTTAATAAAGAAGCTAACTTCAAAAAAACTGTTTTCAATATCAGGGATTTATGGAAAAAGAAAAATATTGGTACAACAAAAGATGATTTCGTTGCTGTCATTCCTTCACATGATGTAATTCTATTAAGATTATCTCCTATCAAACAACATTAATATAACTTTCAAAACAGGTTTAAAATAAAAAAGGCTGAGTTTATTCAACTCAGCCTTTTTCAAAACTGCCTAATACAACTTACTTCAAGAGAATCATTTTCTTATAAGCCTTAAAATCACCTGCTTCAATTCCATAGAAATAAACACCAGAAGCTAAGTTTGCTGCATTAAAGTCAACTGTATAAACACCTGCATTCATGAACTTATTATCAATCAATGTAACTACTCTTTGCCCGAGTATATTATAAACTGTTAGTTTTACATTTGCAGGTTTAGCAATTGAGAATTTTATTGTTGTAGTTGGGTTAAATGGATTTGGATAATTTTGTTCAAGAGCATAACCATTTGGAATTTGATCAAGATTTTTAACCGATGAGATCACAGTTACTTTTATAAATTGAATTAAATCAACACTTACATTTTGACCTGCTAATGTAATTGAATGATTTCCTTGAGATAACTGGAATCTATCTGTTAGATAAGATAATCCAGTTGAATCATCTTTGCTTTCAAGAGTAGCAGTCAAAACAGTATTGCCATCTGCTTTAATAGTTAAATTCTGTGGTCCACTGTAATTTTGATACAAAATATTCAATGAATAAGAACCATCTGCAGGTGCATTTACATTAAATGTAATTGAACCATTTGTATTAAGTGCAACAGATTTAAACCAGCTTGGTACCCAAACAGCACCTTCAACCTGTGGTTGAACCAAATCATATGCTGTAACATCAGCACCAGTTAATTCTTTTATTATCTGACCATTTTTAATAATTCTAATACCAGCAAAGTTCTGCCATCCCCACGATTTTTCAATTTTAATTGTGTTTGTTCCCTGCTTAAATGTTAAAGCACCAGCTTCAAGAATATCTGCTTGTTTAACAACTACCCATTGCCAGCTATTAACATCAATTCCAGTTGCTGGTCCAGATGCTGGATCAAAAATCAATTCGCCCCAGCCATGTGCTGCATCATGAATCTCAACACCATTAACATAAGTATGTTGACCTCTCTGTGAATTACCACGCATATGCTGTAAAATACCTAAATCATATTCACCACCTTCTGGTAAATCGAATGTCCATTCAATATAACCACCAGCATCCATTACAAAATAAACAAAGCCAGATACTGATTTAATCTGAGCATCGCCGCCTAAAGTTGTTTTTTCTGCTTCATGTTCAGAAACTATATCATATTTATAAATAGGTCCAGCCATATTTCTTAACTGTTCTACATATTGTTCTTTATTTTGTTCAAATATTGCTTTTTTCTCCGGGAACCAATTTAAATCACCAAGTGGTAATCCATCTGTTCCAGCTGTTAAAAGAAATGCGGGTTGTGTATAAGAGAAGTTTTCTGGTAAGGGCCAGCTTGGGCATGTAGCACAAACAGTACCATCTGGATTTGTTGGTAATTTCCAGAAATATGTTGGAATTTCACTTGCACCAGCTCTTAATCCTGTAATATTCTCTATCATTTTAGGAATTATTTCAGATGGATAAGTTGGGAAATTTGGTCTCTGGTCTAACCAGAATGTATCCTTAACTACCATATTTTCATATTTGCTTAAAAAGTCTTCTTTAAGAACTGGTCCAACAAATGGTTGTTTTCTAATAGAATCACCATAAAATGTAATAAATTGTGGATCTAACCATGCAGCTGTATTAGTAAATAAAATTCTCCTACTTTTTTCAGGTCCATATTTGGTTGGCAATGCACCGAAGCTAAAGATTCCAGATGTTGTAGCTCTTGGATCTCTGTTTGGACTGTCTAATTCAGTTTGATTATGTGCTTCACCATGCCAGAATGGATTAATAATTAAATTATTTGCAAAATATGCTTCGTATAACCATGGTGTTGTATTAATACCACGACCATTAAAAACAATTGTATTATGATTAAATCTCAAATACTTTGCTGCTCCACTTTCAATTTGAAGTGATGTAAATCCAATATTAAAGAAAGTATTATTTTCAATTATTACTGTATCTGCATCATTCCATATTGAGATTCCTCTACCAGTCCAGATTTGTGTTGGAGGGGATTCTAACAAATTTCTATAAACACAATTTGTTATAATAATGTCATTATTTTTACCAGTCCATGCAACAAGTGCAAAATTAGTTCTTTCAAAAATGCAACCGTCAAAAACGAAACGGCTATCACTTGCATCAATTTGAATTGGTTGATAAGCTGTTTGAACACCAGCATCATCACAACCAATAAAATAAATATTCTTAAATGTTATGCTACCACCCCCAGTAATTAAACGACCGGTAACTGACCCATCCGGTCTTGATACTCTTTGAATTACTGCCGGGAATTTATCTGGATTTGTGGGATCGGGTTTTTCGCCAACAATTCTTAAATGCCAACCATCATTTTTAATTTCTTCTGTAACCCAATAAATTCCACCTGCACGTAATTTATAAACTCTTCCGGCAGGACGATTGACATCTTCGTTAATAGCTTTTGTTAAAGCATCTACTACAAAATTACCCTGGCTGTCGAGATATTCTACGACAAGAGTATCGCCCTGTTGTGCACTGACTTTTTTAGCCGGTGAAAAAAATAATACTAATGTTAAAGAAACAAGTAGCAACTTTAAAAATTGCTTCATACTGAATCCTCCTATTTAGTTTTAAAGAGATTTTTTAAGTTGAGAAAACAATTTCTCATCTAAAAATTGTACCTTAAGCCAACATCCATTGTAAATCCATAGTATTCTGTATATGCTGCGTTAGTTTCATCATTACCTCTGTAACTTCTATCTGCTCTTTTATTGAGATTATTCAGGTTAACAAATAATTGCAAACCCCATCTCAATTTTTGTTGCAGTGTTAAATCCCAGCGATAATAAGTTCCTGTAGATTGATCGAGACCAGGGTAATTAGCCAGGTATGTTAATTTATCCGTTTGATATAAGAATGATAATCTTGCCGAAAAATCTTTATAATCATAGCCAAGTGTAAAATTGAAAATATGTGCAGGTTGATAAGGCATTCTACCAGTTCGAATTGTATCACTTACAACATATTTAATTGTAACTCTGGGTGGTTTTCCTTCAACAACTCGATTAACAACAAATCTCTGTTTATCAACTTCAGAGAAAATTCTTGTATAGTTAGCATTAAATATCAGTCCCTTAAATATAGAAGGTAAATACCAGAAATGTGTTTGCCATTCTACTTCGAAACCACGATAATATGCAGGGTAAGGATTATTCAAATAAGTATCCATATATGGTGTTGCAACTACTCTACCATCTTTATCTCTCAACCAGGAAGTTGGAATATTTAAGCCTTCAGGTATAGCAACCCCAGGTTGTAACTGATAACCGGATTGAAAAATTAAATTATCAATTTTTTTATAAAATCCTGAAAGTGTAAAGAATCCTATATAATTCTGATATACTTGAATCGACGCATCATAATTAGTAGATTTTGCAGGTTTCAATGCAGCATTATTAGCTCTGATATATCCATTATATCTATCGATTGTAGTTATAGGTGCATATTGTATATAATCCGGTCTTGTTAAGGTTTCTGTTCTTGCAAGACGTATCTTCATCCAGCTAAGTGGATTAACTATTAAATGTACCATTGGTAACCAGAACTTATTTTCTCGTGTATTTTCTAAGTCCTGGAAATCAACTGGTGGAAGCTGTACTCCAGCCTGTTCAGCTTCTTTAAATCTTTGTCCATGATATTTTGAATAGTCTTTTTCAAAACGTACGCCTGGTATCAAAGTAATTAAATTTTTATAACTAATTTCTGTCATAATATAAGCTGCTTGATAGCGTTCAATTCCATCATAATCATAACCAATTGAACCCATTGAATAATAAAGCCAATTACCGGGTGTTTCTTTAGAAGTCTCCTGTAATGCTTCCAAAAATTGTCTGAGTAATCTTTCATTTACCATAAAGCCTAAATCATATTCACCATTGAGGAAATGAGGAGGTTTTTCGTTGGTAAGAAATCTGGAAATTGGGAATACAGCATTAGAACGAGCAAGTGCAGAATCCTGTAACCAATTCCAGTCATTTGGATACTTAGCACTCAAATATCTAAGCACAGGGTCTACAACACTATTTAATCCTACTCCACCATATTGAATATTATCCCTACCATATTGTTCCTGATCATTATTTTTGTCGAGCCATCTGAATTTTCCACCTAATTTTACATAACCATTAATATTCTTTCCTAAATTAAAAGGAACTTTTATATTGAGTTGATATGATGTTTCATTTTCTTTTAGTTTTATACTATACTTATGAGCATTCTTAAATCCTGTTTTTAAAGTATCAATAATTTGTAAAGATGGGATTAAATGAGGATCCATTCCGGGTTCAACTTTGGCAGTTTGAAATGCTCCATTTTCTTGAACAAAACCAAAAACAAGATCCCCCGGATTATCAGTTAAAGAAGATGACCTTGATAAAGACATATCAAAATTCATAAAACCATAATCCTGTTGAAAACCAATTGCTCCTGTGAATAAAGAAGTATTCCCTTCTCGTAATTCAAGATTATAGTAATGACTATTATGTTCTATAGCCATATCATTAATTCTAAAAAGTGCTTTCGTGTGTAGTCTATTATAAAATGAATTAGCAGTAAGTTTACCATATGGTAATTTATAATCAAGCAAAATGCTGGCTCCAGTTCTTCCTCTTTTAACATTTTCATTTCTCAAAGTTATTTCATTAGGTTTTACAATAATATTTTCTCCCGAGCCAGTTTGATTATAACTACCAGAAAATTTATCTGCACTTCTATCGTAATTATCAAGGTTAAAATTCAACATTATACCAAGTTTACTATTTAGAAACCTATTGCTTACACTCCCATTAAAATTATAATTACCATAATAATTTTGAAGTTGATTATATCCACCCTGTGCAGTAACATTTATTTTTAAACCTTCAGGAGCTTCTTTCAATCTTAAATCTACAGTACCACCCAATGCATCAGCATCCATATCAGGTGTATTTGCTTTTTTAAGAACTATACCATCAAGCATATTTGAAGAAATTAGTGATAAATCAACACTTCTATCGTAACTGCTGGTTGAAGGTAGACGTACTCCATTAACAGTTATTGTATTATATTTTGGTTCTAAACCTCTTATAGAAATTTTTGTAGCTTCTCCACCATATCTCTCTATTGAAACACCGGGTAATCTTCCTATTGATTCAGCTGCATTTACATCCGGTAATTCTTTTATACGATCTTTTGAAACTACATTTGCAATTGTATTAGCAGATAATTGTTGATTAATTGCAGATAGCTGACCTTCTGCCTGTGCAGTAATAATTATAGTTTCTCCAGTAATAGTTTTTGCTTCAAGATAAAAATTCTGTTCTAAAGTTCTATTGGGAACAACTGTCACTTCTGTTGATACAGTAGTATATCCAATATAGGAAACAGTCAAAGTATAAGTGCCTGCTGGAATTCCTCTAATAACATATTTGCCATCAATATCTGTAGCTGCCCCCAAACTCGTATTTTTAATTAAAACATTTGCTCCAATTAAAGGCTCTCCTGTATCTTTCTCAAATACTCTACCTCTAATTGTTCCTGTCCCCTGAGCAAATAATGAGTTTGTAATTATCAGTAAGCATATAATAAAAGTTAATTTTTTTAGAAATGTGTAAATTTTTATCATGCTGCTCCTCCCGATAGTTTCTATTATGATATGTAACAAACTAAAGAAATGTCATACAATATTAAACACCTAATTAAATACCTTACAAACTATTGGTAAAATAAGAATCAAATTTGCTTTTTACTTTATTTTATTCTTCTTTGCCCATGCAAATAATAAAGAACATTAATAAACGAAACCCTTCATTCAGGGTTACTTAAAACACTTTTTACACATAAATTATGCCACTTAAAGGGATTAAAAAAGTTGTAAAAAAGAGATGGTTTTAAGATTTGTTGTTTATTATTTTAATAAAAAATTATGTTTATAATAAAATGTTTATAGGAATTAAAAGTTAAAAGATTGATATAATAAAAGGCAGGTGTGAAATCTGGTGCTTCCTGGGGGACTCGAACCCCCGACCAATAGATTAAGAGTCTACTGCTCTACCAACTGAGCTAAGGAAGCGTCGCAAAAATAATCAATTTTTTTTCTTCAACAAAGTTCACTTTTAATTAACATTTTTTTATATAATTGATAATAATTTCATTTTATTTATATGAAAGCACTAAAGTTATTTTTCATTATTCTATTTATCCTTTGTAGCTGTAACAAAGAAGAACAGAACAATAATAAAATTATCTTTAAAGATGATATTGGGAATACCATAACTTTAAATAAATCGCCTAAGAGAATTATAACCTTAGCTCCCAATCTTACAGAAATTATCTTTGACCTTAAACTCGATAAATATCTTGTGGGAAATACCCTTTATTGCAACTTCCCCGAACAGGCTAATAAAATTGAAAAAGTTGGAGATATGATTAATTTTGATTTTGAAAAAATTATTTCACTAAAACCCGATTTGATTTTCATTACTGTTGAAGGCAATACAAAAGAAGCATACAATAAATTCAATGAGTTGGGCTTAAAAGTATTTGTATCAAATCCGAGAAATATTTCTGGAATAAAAAAAACTTATTTAGATATTGCAAAAATTCTTGGAGCTGAAACACTGGCTAAAATTAATATTTCATTAAGAGATTCTCTTATAGCTAAAATTTCAAGAGCTGCTAAAAATTATGAAAGAAAAAGTGTAATGTATCTTGTAGAATTACAACCTTTAATGTTAGCAGGAAAAAATACTTTCATTAATGAATATTTAGAAATTTGTGGTCTTGAAAACATTGCAAAAGATGTTAATATAAATTATCCCATTTTTAATAGAGAAGAGATTCTAAAACGAAATCCAGATATAATTATTATTCCAGATGATGGCATTATTACAAAACAAAAAATTTTAGAGCTTTATCCCGAATGGAAAAATTTGAAGGCTATAAATAATAACAAAGTTATTTTTGTTAACAGGGATTTATTTTCAAGACCTGGTCCAAGATATGCAGATGCAGTTAAAGAATTGTTTATTACTCTTCATCCTCAAGAAAAAGATCTTCGTTAGATTCTGCAATGAAAAGCATAGCACATTTATCACCTTTAAATTTACCTGTGTTCTTACAATTTTTATGACGTTCTTTTATTTTATTAAGATCAACTTCGCCTGGTTCAACACCAAAAAAAGTAAGTGCTTCGCCACATTCTGCACAAAAGATTACATTATTTTTTATTGATTCTTCTTTATCGGTTTTATAATGTTTTTTCTTCATATTCATAATCCTTTAACTCCCAGTCCAGACCTTCACATGGAAGTTCTTTTAATGTTGGATGTTTATCATACTTCATACAAATTATTGCTGATTTATCAAAATATCTACATGATGAACACAAAGTATTATTAATAAGTTCTTCATTTTCTTCTTGAAACAATCTATATTGAATTGTTGCTGGATAAATTATCACTCCATAAATTGAAAGAATAACCAACCACCACCAGTACTTATATTCAATCAATCCATATAATAACCATAGAACTGGAATTAACAATGCTGTACGAATTATTCCCCAAAATATTATCGCACCCATTTCAACCTTTCATAGCCTTATAAAATAGACTAACATAAAATATAATTTACTTTGCGAAGTATCAAACCAGAAAAATCCATTATTGGTTTACAAAAATGATATTTTAATTCAATAGACTTTTATGACCTGAAAACTTTGTTAATAATAAGTCATTTCTTAATATTATACTTTTATTGATTTTAGAATTAACAAAATTTAACTTATCATTGTAATTAATACTTTTATTTTCTAAACAAAATGGAAAATCATTTGAAAGAAAATCAGAAATCGGATTCTCAAAATTCACATTCACAAACTGGTAAAAAACAAAGAAGATTTTTTTATAGGAAAAAAGTAAAACCAATTCAAGCATATCAAGAGTTTAGAGAAGTACAGAATTTTAGCTTTAAAAAAGTATCAATTGTTATTCCCCTTTACAACGAAGAAGAATCCATTAAACCTTTGTATAATGATCTAAAGAAGTCATTGAAAAATATATCTTGCGAACACGAAATTATTTTTGTAGATGATGGAAGTACAGATAAATCATTAAACATAATTAAAGAATTAGCACGTTATGATAATCGTGTTCACTATCTTAGTTTCAGAACAAATTATGGAAAATCTGCTGCTTTACAAATGGGATTCAAACATTGTACTGGAGATGTAATAATTACTATGGATGCCGATCTTCAGGATGACCCCGAAGAAATACCAAATCTTTTAAGAAAACTTGAAGAAGGTTACGATCTTGTATCTGGCTGGAAAAAGAAAAGATACGATCCTTTCATTAAAAAATACTCATCCAGATTTTTTAATTTTGTTACTCGTTTCCTTTCAAAAGTAAAAATTCATGATTTTAATTGTGGATTGAAAGCTTATCGTAGAGCTGTAGTTCAGAGCATAAATGTGTATGGTGAACTTCATCGTTATATTCCTGTACTTGCAGGCTGGAAAGGTTTTACAGTATCAGAAATTGTAGTAAAACATCATCCCCGTAGATATGGAAAAACAAAGTTTGGCATTTCACGTTTCTTCAAAGGATTTTTAGATTTAATTACTGTAATTTTTACAATTCGTTTTATCAAAAGACCAATGCATTTATTTGGAATTGCTGGATTGCTATTTACAATTCTTGGAACTTTCATTAGTCTCTGGTTAACTTATGAAAAATTATTTTTTGGAAGAGGAATAAATAATCGACCTATTTTCTTTCTTGGAATTTTATTAATTATAGTTGGCATCCAATTCTTTGCAATTGGACTTCTGGGAGAATTATTTGTTCATAATTTTCAAAGCGATAAAGAATATGTAATAAAAGAAAAAAAATAACCAAAATTTTTCTGCACTATCAGAGTGATAGAGAATACTTAACAAAATAAACTATGCATTGAAAAAAACATTAATTCCTTTGACATCACCAATTTTATACCTTTCAAATATTCTAATTAAAAATTCTTATTTTTCACAAAAAGAAAAAGGAATATTTACATGAAATATCATCTTGTTACTGGAGCCTGTGGATTTGTAGGAAGAAACACTGTAAAACAATTACTAAAAAGAACTAATGATATTATTCTTATGGTTGATGATTTATCCGTTGGTACACATCCATCTACATGGCTGGAAGATTCTACAAGAAAAAATTTTAAAGACATTGAAATATTCGGAAAGGATGAAAGATTATTCTTCTGGAAAACCGATATACGTAAATTTTTAAATAAGCTTCAAGAAAATTCAAACTGGTTAAAAAGTGAATATGGCTTGAACATAGAAAGATTTGCAGATGTCTTTCACTTTGCAGCTATAGTTGGTGGCCGAGCAAAAATTGAAGGTGATCCAATGGCTGTGGCTCTTGATTTATCTATAGATGCTGAATTCTTTAACTGGATTGCTAAAGCTAAACCTGAAAGAGTTTTATATCCAAGTTCTTCTGCTGCTTATCCAATTAATTTGCAAACAGAAAATAATGCAATTGCACTTAAAGAATCTGATATTAATATTGATGGATACACTCTTGGAAAACCTGATATGACTTATGGATGGACAAAACTAACCGGTGAATATCTTGCAAAAATTGCTGCACAACATTATGGAATTTCAATTGTATGCATAAGACCATTTTCTGGTTATGGAGAAGATCAGGATTTGAGTTATCCAGTTCCTGCAATTGCTGCAAGAGCAGCAAGAAAAGAGAATCCTTTTGAAGTATGGGGGACTGGTAAACAGGGAAGAGACTTTGTTCATATAGATGATGTTATGGATTGTATGTTTTTAGCAATGGATAAAATTCATGATGGCTCTGCAATTAACATTGGTTCAGGTAAACTGACTACATTCATAGATTTAATAAAATTATTTGCAAGTTTTGCAGGTTACAATCCAACCATTAAACCTTTAGTAGATAAACCGATGGGAGTTCATTCAAGATATTCTGATATGAGTTATGTAAAAGAAAAATTAGGCTGGCAACCAAAAATTTCGCTCGAAGAAGGAATGCGAAGAGTTTATGACGTTGCAGTTGAAAGATTAAAAAAATTAAGTGACTGAAAATTCTAATATTTTCTTGATAAACTAAAAAAATAAGTAATTCTTGTTATATATTATTGAAATCTTTTAAAAACATTATCGAATTCCAGATTCAAACACATAAATTGTAATACAAGTAAGAAATAATATTATCAAACAAAAAAGATTATGAAAAAAGTTATAATATTTGGACCCGGTCCACAGTTTAAGGGAGGTATAGCTAACTACACTTCTTCGCTTGCAAAAGCACTTTCTAAACTTGGTGCCGAAGTTCATATAGTTTCCTGGACTCAACAATATCCATCGATTATACCAAGAGATTTTATTGATCATTCAAGTCAAAAAAATTTTCTGGAAGGGACTCCAGTTAAAGTCCATTATATAACAAATTATAATAATCCAGTTTCATGGGAAAAAACAATAAAAGTTATAAAAGAACTCAAACCCGATATTGTTGTATTTCAATGGGCTATTTCTGTTCAAGGATTACCAATGGGCTATATTGCAAAAAGATTAAAAAAAGACAACAATTGTGAAATAATTTTTGATTTACATGTAGTAGCACAAAAAGAAAGAAGTATAATAGATAATTTATTTCTAAGATATGCACTTTCTAAACCACACACATTTATAGTTCATTCCTTAAAAACATTTGAAGAACTAAAAGAAATTTTCCCAAAACAAAAATTTATACTTTGTGATCAGGTGCCGAGAGAAGATTTTAAAAAATTAATTAACTCCAAATTAAAACAGGTTATTAAACTTTATCACCCCGTTTATGATATGTTCACACCGAATATGAATGTAGACAGAGAAAAAATTCGAAAGGAACTTAAATTAAGAAAATATGTTTTCCTGTTTTTTGGATTCATAAGAAAGTATAAAGGACTTCATAATGTTATACGTGCGTTTGCAAAACTTGCTCAGGAGCGAGATGATGTTTCATTATTAATTGTTGGAGAATCTTTCTGGCATACTCTCGACGATAAAAAGTTATCAACAAAAATTAAAAAGTCTGTCTTTGGATTTTTAAAAAAATTGTTAACAAAAGAAACTGAAGACGAAAGTAATTATCGCCCACTTGATTTAATTGATGAACTTGGAATTAGAGATAAAGTTGTTGTTGTAAATAAATATGTTCCTAATGAAGAAGTTCATAAATATTTTCAGGTTGCAGATTGTAATGTTTTGTTTTATGAAGTTGCTACTCCATCAGGCGTAGAATCTCTTGCTTATAATTTTAAATTACCAACAATTGCAACTGCCGTTGGACATTTCCCTGAAACAATCAAACATGGATATAATGGTTATTTAGCAAAACCTAATGACATCGATTCGATGTATCAAACAATGAAAGATTTTCTTAATAATCCAATTCCACGTGGCAGAATTGAAGAACAGGCAAAAAAATTAAGCTGGGAAAACTATGCCAAAGCAATTTTGAATGAACAAAATATATAATCATTAAACTGCTAAGAAACTGTTAGAAATTTCAAATATATTACCTCTGTGAACTTTGCAGTTCCATACAACAAGTTCTTAAAGAGAAAAATTATAATGCAGGAGTTTATAAATGAAAAAACAAAAATCTAAAGAACCAGCCAGAGAATTTGGTTTCTCCTTAGAAAAAATTATCCCGGAAAAATTTCAAACTCCATTTTTTTTGATACTCATAATTCTATTACTCTTCCTTTTCTTTTTCCCTGTTATGTTTGGTGATAAAACAACTTCTTCTGGAGATTTAATTCAAGGAAAAAGTTTAAGACAATATGCATTGAAAGAAAGAGATGGAGTATCTCTCTGGAATCCACATATATTTTGTGGAATACCTGCTGTAGTTACATCTATGTCACCTCGATATTATGACCTAACTGTAATGATTTATTCTTATGCATCAAAAATATATTCTGCTGCATTTAAAAATTATAATGCCCTGTACACTTTCAACTTACTAATACTGGCTTTTACTTCATTTTTCTTTATGCGAAGTTTTGGTGCCAGCAGACTGGTAAGTTTTCTTGTTGCAATATCAACAATTTTTAGCACTGGAATTCTTGTTCTCTTTTATATTGGTCATACTTCTAAACTTGTAAGTCTTTCTATATTCCCATTCATTTTAATGATGCTTTTTAAGTTCCAGAAAGAAATAAAAATTCTGGATGTTCTATTATATATAATTGGCTTACATATTCTAATTTTTGGTGCACATGTACAAATAGTATTTTACTTCGGTTTGGTTGCATTAATTTATTTCATTTACTTTTTTATTCATTCATTTATTACAAAAAATAATTTTTTGCAAAAACAATTATTGAAATCGCTCCTGATTTCTATTGTTGCTGGATTAATTGCAATTGCTATGTCATACGATACTTATGGACAACTTTATGAGTACAAACTATATTCAACACGTGGTACAAAAAGTATTGTGGAATTACAAAATCCAGTTGCAAAATCTCAAACTAATTCTTATGAGTATAATACAAACTGGTCATTTTCTCCTGGAGAAGTTTTAACATTTTTAATTCCATCATATTATGGATTTGGTAGATCAACATATCAAGGACCTCTCACAAATAATCAACCTGTTGAAGTTAACACTTACTTTGGTCAAATGCCTTTTGTTGATACAGCAATGTATATGGGTGTAATAATTTTTGTGCTTGGATTATTTACTCTCTTTGTTCGATGGAAAGAACCATTGATTCAATTTTTAGGAATAACTGTAATCTTATTTATCTTTTTATCATTCGGAAGAAATTTCCCATTGATATTTAATTTATTCTATTACTACTTCCCATTTTTCGATAACTTTAGAACACCATCAATGATTCTTCATGTTGTTCAAATTATCTTTCCAATACTTGCTGGTTTCGGTTTATTAAAAATTATTTCTTTAAGAGAAGAAAAAAATCTAAAATTAGAAAAAGCAATTAAAAATCTCGCATTTATTTTTACTGGCCTTTTCATACTTTCAATACTATTTAATTCAATGCTTACAGATTGGTTTACAGAGAGAGTACAAAATTATGCATCCACTTTAGGCAATCAGCAAGAAGCACAAATGTTTAATGCATTGTCTGGTTACATGGCTGACATGTTCAGAAGCGATTTTCAAATTGCAATGGTTTTATTAGCATTAACATTCTGGCTTTGTCATGCTTACATTAATAAAAAAGTTAATAAAGATCTCGTAATATCAGGATTAATAATTTTTGTTTTGATAGATTTATTTAGGATTGGTAATCGTGGTGCAAGTTATGTAGATTCTGCAAAGATTGATGAATTATTTAAAGAACCAGAATATGTCACAGTAATTAAACAGCAAAAAGAGAAAACGCCTTTTAGAATCCTTAATTTAAAACAGGATGGTTTCGGCACACTTCAGAATAATGCAAACTTT
Organism: Rosettibacter firmus; assembly: GCF_036860695.1. Taxonomy (NCBI): domain Bacteria; kingdom Pseudomonadati; phylum Ignavibacteriota; class Ignavibacteria; order Ignavibacteriales; family Melioribacteraceae; genus Rosettibacter; species Rosettibacter firmus. Next base: position 91,652 of record NZ_JAYKGJ010000004.1, read on the forward strand.
CATGCATACTTTTTACTTGAAGACTTTTACGGTTATTCAGCAGTAAAGCCCAGAAGTTATCAGGATATAATTGATGTTGTTTCGCCAGTAAACTTAACTTTATGGAATATGCTTAGTGTAAAATATATAATTACGGATAGACCATATAATCCTGATGGGTTCGTACCAATTTATCAAACACAAAATACATTTGTTTATAAAAATGTAAATGCACTTCCAAGAGTTTATTTTGTTGATAGTGTTGCAGTAAAATCTCCATTAGATATTCTAAACGAAATAAAAAATGAATCATTTAATCCAAAACATGTTGCATTTGTAGAAAACAAAGATTTTGAAATCTGGAAAACAGATTCAACAACATTAGCAGAAATTATCAGTTATAAAGACGAACAAATAATTATTAAAACAAAGTCAACAAAAAATCATTTCTTATTTTTTAGTACAACATATTTACCAGGCTGGAAAGCTTTTATCGATAACAATCAAACAAAAATTTATAAAACAAATTATGGATTTCAGGGTATAGTTGTTCCTGAAGGAGAACATAAAATCGAATTTAAATATGAACCAAGAGCTTTTGTAGTTGGGAAAACCATTTCTTTGACATTAAACTTACTTTTATATGCAGGAATAATTGTTGTGTTGCTAATTCAGAAGAAAAAATAATGTTAGAACGAATTAAGAATACAATTAAAGACACTTTTATTTATAGCTTAAGCAATATTGCACCTAAAATTATTGGTGTTATACTTCTTCCAATCTACACAGCATATTTAAACAAAGCTGAATTTGGAACATGGGATTTACTTGATGTAACAACAAATATATTAGCAGAAATATTTTTATTCGGTCAGGCAGCATCTCTAATTTTTCTTAACAATTCTTCTGAATTTAAAGAAAAGAAAAAAATCACACTCTTTACTTTGTTTATATTTTTATTTGTAGCAGGCACATTTTTAATAATCATATCTGAGTTATTTATTTCATTAGACATTATTACCGATAAGATAATTAATACAATTTATATAAGATTAATAGCATTAATAGTTCTTTTCAGAACTTTGAACAATTTATTCCTGTCAAAATATCGAGCCGAAGAAAAAGCAATTTTCTTTTCATCAATAAGCATAATTAAGCTTTTAATAATTGCTGCACTCACAATTTATTTCATTGTAAATATTAAAAAAGGAATTGAAGGGATATTTCTTGCTGCTGTAATAGGCGAAGCAATAATATCAATTTTTCTGTTTTTATCTTTGATCAGACAAATGAATTTTAAATTTGATTTTAAGATTTTGAAAATATCATTAAAGTTTGGATTCCCTTTAATCTTTGCATCACTTGGAATAATGTTGCTCAATTTAAGTGATCGTTATATTATTACTTATTTTTTAGGATACGAAGCAAATGCAATTTATGGACTTGGTTACAGAGTTGCTGGTGTATTAAATATGTTTTTAGTAATGCCTTTTAGTATGAGTTTGATGCCCATTGCATTTAAATATTATGGTCAACAGGATGATAAAAGATTTTTCAGTAAAATTATGACTTATTCTACCTTTGTATTTATCTGGGGATCTATTTTTATTTCTCTATTCAGTAAAGAAATAATAAAGATATTTGCACTAAAACCAGAATTTTATAATGCATTTTATGTTGTACCAATAATATTATTTTCGTATGTATTTAGTGGAATGAGACTAACAGCATCACTTGGAATGATGTTAACAAAAAACACAAAACATATTGCATCAATCACTCTTGGTGCAGCAATATTAAACATAGTACTGAATTTAATTTTTGTTCCATATTTTGGAATACTTGCAGCAGCAATAAACACACTTATAGCCTTTGTTATATTTTATTACATAACACAAAAAGTTTCTAACAGATATTTCCCTATACCATTTGAGAATAAAAAATTAATTCTAATGATATGCACTGGAATTATATTGTCATCATTTGGGTATTTTCTGAAAGATAATTTTATTTATCAAATATTAAAGATAATTATTGCCTGTTTTTTCCCTGCAACTCTATACTTATTAGGTTTTTTTGAATTAAACGAAATCAATTTTTTAAATTATTTTGCTAAAAAATTAATTGTTTTTAAAAATGGGAAAAAATAGTAAAAAAGTATTAATTATCACATACTACTGGCCACCCTCAGGTGGAATAGCCGTACACAGATGTTTAAAATTTGCTAAATATCTCAGGTATTTTGGATGGGAACCAGTGATATGCACTGCAGAAAATCCAGAATATCCTGTCTTAGATGAATCTAATTTTAAAGACATTCCTGATGGAATAACAGTTCTTAAAACAAAAATATGGGAACCATATAATCTCTTTAAAATTATCACTGGCAAAAAAAAGGAAGAGCGAATTCACAATGTTTTTTTAGAAGAAGAAAAACATACTTTTGCACATAAATTAGGAATATGGATAAGAGGGAACATTTTTATACCGGATGCAAGAAAATTCTGGATCAGACCAACTGCAAATTTTCTAATTAAGTATCTTAAAGAAAATCCTGTGGATGTATTATTTACCAATGGACCACCCCATACTAATCACATGATAGCATATAAAATAAAAAAGAAATTAAAAATTCCATGGCATGCAGATTTTCAAGACCCTTGGACACAAGTAGATTACTTCCCACAACTTATGTTAAATCCTATTTCAAAGAAAATCCATAAGATGATGGAACAAAGAGTATTTAAATTTGCGGATAAAATTACTATTTGCAGCGAATCATGGAAAAAGGATCTTGAATCCATAGGAGCTAAAGATGTAGGTGTGATTGTATGGGGATTTGATGAAGACGATTTTAAGAGTATAAATGAGCCATTATCAGAAAAATTTACAATAAGTCACTACGGGAGTTTAGGTCCTGATAGAAATGCGAAAACTCTATGGAAAGTATTATCAGATATATCAAAAGAGAATAAAGAATTTTCCGAAATGCTAGAAATCGAACTGGCAGGATTTATTGGTTACCCTGTTATTGAGGAAATAAAAAGTAATGATTTAAGTAAAAATTTACGTTTACTCCCACATTTATCGAGAAATGATACACTCAAAAGAATGCATCGTTCACAGGTTTTGTTACTAATATTAAATAATATGCCCAATGTAAATGGAAGATTACCTGGAAAACTTTTTGAATATATAGCATCAAGGAGACCAATTTTGTTGATTGGTCCAGAAAATAGTGACGCTTCTAAGATTATTAAAAGTATAAATGCTGGATATTCATGTAATTTTGATGATTATGAAAAATTACGCATTTGTGTCTTGGAACTATATAACAAATTTAAGAACAAAGTTTTATTCTCAAATACTAACGATATTACAATGTATTCAAATAGAAATCTAACACAAAAATTAGCACAATATTTAAACGAGATCACTAAAAATTAGTTATCAATTTAAAATGAACCGGAAAATAAGAGTACTTTGCTTTACAGACCTTGCAACTGGTAGAGATGTAGAGATGATATTACCAATAAGATTTTTTGCAGAAAAGTTTTTGAATTGTGAATTTTATCATGCTCTAAATATAGATATCCATAAAATTTTTATTATAAAACCAGATATTATTTTACTCCCAAATACAATTGGTTCCAATCTTTATTTTGAGATCTCAAAAATTGCACATCAACAATCTATACCATTATTTGCATTGATTTCTGAAGGAAATTTCCGTACTGATGGTTCATTTAATATCTGGGGTTTTAATAAGGACAAAAAATTCTATCAGGAATTTATATGCTGCTGGAGTCAAAGAACTGCAGAATACCTTAAGAAAATTGTACCTGAGTACAAAGATAGAATAGTTGTAACAGGTGGTGTTGGATTTGATAGGTATGTTATCTACCAGTTCATGACTAAAGAGAACTTCTTGAAAAAATATAAAAAAGAAGAATATAAAAAAGTTATTGGTTATGCAGGATGGGCTTTCGGTAAAAAAGATCATAAAAGAGGTAGAGAAGAATTAATTTCTTTTTTCAAAGGAGATCATTCAAAACTTCAATGGGTTGAAGAACAAAGAATTAAAGTACGAGAAATATTAAGATCATTAATAGAATCAAATCCGGATATTCTCTTTATTCTTAAACAACATCCGCAAGAAAATGCACCTGAACGCCCAGAACCTGTTATCAACGAAATGTGTGAACTGGTTAACTATCCTAATGTTTTATACTTGTGTAATGAAGAATCTATACACGACTTAATTTCTGTATCCGATATCTGGACTTGCTTTGAATCTACTACTGCACTTGAAAGCTGGCTTATGGGGAAACAAACAATTTTTATAAATCCAGATCCAGATTTTAACCGCGATTTAATTTATAAAGGTTCTGCCTTAGCAAAAAATTATAATGAAATTCAAGAAATGATTTCTCAATTCTATAATAAAGGAAAAATTGATGAATTTTTTTATGAGGACAAAATTAAAATGAGAAATCAACTAATAAATGATATAATAGGATTTGGTGATGGATTCAATCATATACGTGCTTCGTTATATTTAAAAAAGACAATTGATCACTATCTTGAAGGTAAATATAATCCAACATACAAATTTCACTTCTGGCACTGGTTGGTTTATATACTAATTAGAATAGCAGGACCATTTTACAATAAAAAATTATACTCACACATATATAAACTAAAAAAACATCTCTGGGTATTTGAAGATTACAAAATGGATAAACTCTATCAATTGTATGAAAGATATAAAATATTTCTTGATAAATTTTATCAAATTAAAAATATAGATGAAAAATATATTGCTGGCGAACTATTGAAAAATATTTAACAAAACCACAAAGTAACGAGGGCTTATGTTAATTAGAATAATTATTATCATCATAGCCCGGTGAAATTATAGTTAACAAACTAGTTCAAACTACCGTGAATCACGAACATTTCTATGATAATTCACAAATCAGAATGCCAATGTATAAATTAGATGGGAAAAAATATTACATACACGATATTTTCAGAAAACTCCATTATGCATTTAAAGGATATTTTATATTAAAAGATTATGCAGATTTTCTTGGTGCAAAAATTTATAATGCCAGTTCAAAAAGCTACATAGATGCATTTGAAAGAATTTTCATTTAGTTCAGCTTCCTGTTTATCACCATAATATTTTCTCCGGTTTTCAAGTTTGATAAATTTTATTTCATTGAGTATTTTTACTCATCATATTGAGTAAATTTACTCATAATATTGAGTATTTTGAATAATTTTATGTATAAAAGAAAACAATACGATCTAATATTAAAAAGACTTAAAGAAAAAGATAATTTTATACAGGTTCTTATTGGACCACGACAATGTGGCAAAACTACATTAGCTCAACAAATAGCTGCATCAATTAAAATCAAAACACATTATATAACTGCTGACTCTCCTGTCCCCTATTCAACAACCTGGCTGGAACAACAATGGGAAGTAGCAAGACAATTATCCAGAAAATCCTCCAGAGGTGCACTTTTAATTTTAGATGAAATACAAAAAATACAGGGCTGGTCTGAAGTAGTAAAAAAATTATGGGATGAAGATAAATCTAATAAAATAAACTTAAAAGTAATGATTCTTGGTAGCTCTCCATTATTAATACAAAAAGGACTAACTGAAAGCTTAGCCGGAAGATTTGAATTAATTCCTCTTTATCACTGGAGTTTTAGTGAAATGAATGAAGCATTTGGCTGGAGCTTAGAAAAATATATTTATTTTGGTGGTTATCCTGGCGCAGCAAAATTAATTAATGATGAACAAAGATGGTCAAATTATATAAAAGACTCTTTAATCTAAACAACTATTTCAAGAGATATTTTTCTTCTTACAAGAATAGACAAACAATCTTTGTTCCGACAATTATTCAAACTGGGAACCAGTTATTCTTGTCAAATAGTTTCTTATCAAAAATTATTAGGGCAACTTCATGATGCTGGCAATACAACTACCTTAGCACATTATCTTCAATTATTATCAAATGCTGGAATGCTGACCGGTCTTCAGAAGTACTCAGGCTCAGAAATCAGACAACGCTCCTCAAGTCCCAAATTCTTATCTTTAAACAATGCATTAATTACATCTCAATCTCAATACACATTTAAAGATGCAAAATTAGATACTAATTTCTGGGGTCGTTTGATCGAAAATGCAGTTGGCTCCCATTTATATTCAGCCACTATTGGAACAAAATTAAAATTGATGTACTGGAGAGAAGGTTCCTATGAGGTAGATTTTATCTTGCAAAATGGTTCTAATTTAACAGCTATTGAAGTTAAAAGCGGTAGATTAAGAGAAAGTCTTAGAGGTTTTGATTTATTCTGTAAACAATATAATCCTAAAAGAAAATTATTAATCGGTCAGGGTGGTATCTCAATAGAAGAATTTTTATTAACACCTGCCAGCGAATGGTATAATTAACAATTATTTCTTCTATAAAAAGTCAGATGATTTTTTATAATTGATATTACAAATACATTATCAAATTTTATTACAATGCATTTTAAGTTTATCAACAACATATTAAAAAATATATTTATTCTGTTATAGAGCAAAGAACAATATTAAATTCAAAATCAATTCTTGTCATATTTTTGCATTTGAATCCACATGCGATGAAATAATACAATTCCAACTCCAGTTCTACATAACATAATTGTAAAATTAACTTAATTAAATTGAATAACATTAAATCTGATTAGCATACAATCCTTTTAAATATAAAACACTAATTCTACTTGGAGAATCCATAGCATATAATTTTTATACAAATTAATTCAAACTATTTGTGATAATTTACAATTTGTTTTTAGAAAGAATATCCAAAACAAATTAATATGTACCGATAAATTACAATGTTAATACAAAATCTTGTTGGTATATTAAAGAACTAAAAACTGTTGATTTTATTTCAAATAAGATTTACAAATAATAATCGCCATTCAGAAGGTATAGTTAACAATGTTGTAAACTACAAGAATGCATTCAAATACTTAATAATTACAACACATTGATCTAACAACACAACAAAAATAAACTGGAAAAATTAATATGATGAAAAAATTAAGGTTATTCCTTTCCCTAACACAAAAACAATTGACAAAAAATTTCTAATTACTTACATAAATATTTTTTCCTATTATAATTCATCCAGCACAATAAAAAATTTCATAAATTTGGATTGAATAAATTTGGATTAATATGGATGGTAAAACAATTTTAATAACCGGGGGCACTGGTTCATTTGGTAAAAAATTTATAGAAACAGTACTCAAAAGATTTACACCTAAAAAAATTATTGTTTATAGTCGTGATGAATTAAAACAATTCGAAATGCAAAATGACCCTCGCTTTCAAAAAGAAGGTGTATTAATGCGTTACTTTATTGGCGATGTAAGAGATCTCGATAGATTGAAAAGAGCGATGGAAGGTGTTGATATTGTTATTCATGCTGCTGCACTTAAACAGGTTCCTGCTGCCGAATATAATCCTTTTGAAGCAGTTAAAACAAATATCATTGGTGGACAAAATGTTATTGATGCCTGCCTTGCTTCTGGAGTTAAAAAAGTTATTGCATTAAGTACCGATAAAGCTGCTGCCCCTGTTAATCTTTATGGTGCTACAAAATTAACTTCTGATAAATTATTTATTGCTGCCAATAATTATAAAGGAACACACGACATAAAATTTTCTGTTGTTCGTTATGGAAATGTAATGGGAAGTAGAGGTTCTGTAATTCCTTTCTTTTTGCAAAAAAGAAAAGAAGGCGTTATTCCTATTACAGATGAACGAATGACAAGATTTAATATTACACTTCAGGAAGGAGTCGATTTTGTTTTATTCTGTCTCGAAAAAATGTGGGGCGGTGAATTATTTGTTCCTAAAATTCCTTCTTATAGAATTCTTGATCTTGCAAAAGCAATAGCTCCTGAATGTAAAATTGAAATTGTTGGTATTCGTCCAGGTGAAAAAATTCATGAAGAAATGATTACTCAAGCCGATGCTCTAAATACAATTGAGTTCGAAAAATATTTTGTTATACTTCCTTCTGTTCAGCTTGGAAATAATAAACATTTAAGACTCTGGGATACAGAAGAATTCAGAACAAAAAGTAATAGTAAACCTGGCAAATTTTGTGAATATGGATTTTCATACAATAGCGGAACAAATCCACATTTTTTAACAGTTGAAGAATTAAGAGAACTAATTGAGAAAAATGTTAAGATGTGATTTTGTTTCAGAAAAAAATTTTCTTATTTAAGATTACTAATAATAATACTTTATTAAAAAAGTAAAAAATGAATAAAAATAATTTCTTTAAACAAACTGAAACCCCAAAATCAAAAAACATTGATAAGTCTCAAAATTCACAATTAAAATACTATTACGGTCGACAATGTATCTCGGGGGATGATATACAAGCCGTAACTGAAGTACTAAAATCAGATCTTATTACTCAGGGTCCAAAAGCTAAAGAATTTGAAAATGAACTTTCAAAATTCTTTGGAGCAAAATTTGCAGCTACAGTAGCCAATGGTACAGCTGGATTACATTTAATTGGTTTAGCTCTCGGATGGAAACAAGATGATATTATTATAACATCACCAATTACATTTTTAGCAAGTGCTAATTGTGCCATTTATGCTGGTGCTAAGGTTGACTTTGTAGATATCGATGAAAAAACTTATACTATTGACCCAAATAAACTTGAAGATAAAATAAAATCTTATTCTTCTAAGAATAAAAAAATAAAAGCTGTAGTTGCAGTTGATTATGCTGGTCATCCATGTGACTGGAAATCTCTAAATGAATTAAAAAATAAATATGATTTTCAATTAATAAACGATTTCTGCCATGCATTAGGAGCAGAATATGAAAATGATATTAAGTATGCAGTCAAATATGCTGATGCAGTAAATTTAAGTTTTCATCCTGTAAAACATATCACAACTGGCGAAGGTGGTGCTGTTCTAACAAACAATGAGCTAATTGACAGAAAAATTAAAACTCTTCGAACTCATGGCATGACAAAAGATGAATCGATACTCGAAAAAAATGATGGTCCATGGTATTACGAAATGCATGAAGTTGGCTTCAATTATAGAATAACAGATTTTCAATGTGCACTTGGTATAAGTCAACTCAAAAAATTAAATAAATTTCTTGAACAGAGAAGAACAATAGCAAATTTTTATAATAATTATTTTAAAGACGACGAAAGATTTATTACTCCTTTTGTTGCAAGCAACGTAAAACATGCATATCATCTTTATCCACTTCAAATAAAATTTGATGAATTAAAAATTGATAAAAAAGAATTTTACTTCCGACTGAAAGAAAATGGCGTTGTTTTTCAGGTTCATTATATACCAGTTCACCTTCAACCTTTTTATAAAAAAAATTTTGGATTTAAGGAAGGTGATTTTCCAATTTCAGAAAAATTTTATCAAAGAGAATTATCTATTCCAATTTACCCTTCGCTAAATGAAGAAGATCTCACATTTATAAGTAATGCAATTGTAACTACACTTAACGAAATGAAATGAAAGTATCAATCATTACAGAAGGTTTTGAAAATACCGGTTATGGACATATTACTCGTTGTATTTCTCTTTATCAGGCTTTCATGGATAGAAATATCTATCCAGCTCTATATATAAATGGAGACGAAAAATCAAAATCGTTTTTGAGTAATGTTAATTACGAATTAATTGACTGGCTTACTCATCCTGCACAACTAATAAAAAAAATCATTAATAGTGATATTGTGATTATTGATTCATATAACGCTGGCAAAGAGTTTTATGAAAACATTTCAAGATTTACAAAAATATTATTGATGATCGATGATTTCATTAGAATTGATTATCCACCGGGCATAGTATTAAATGGAAGTATAAATGCAGAGCTATTACCATATCCTAAAAAATCTAATATAGAATATTTATTAGGTACAAAATATATTCCAATAAGAAAAGCTTTCTGGGAAATCACCAATAGAAAATATAAAAGTGAACTTGAATCGATTTTAATTACTTTTGGAGGACAGGATATAAGAAATCTAACAATCCCGGTTTTAAATGCAATTACAGATTATAATCCCGAATTAAAAATAAGTGTTGTTTTTGGGAATAAAGATGGAAACAAATATTCAGAATTAAAAAGTAAATATCCAAATGCAGAATTTTATTATTCAATTAATGAATATGAAATGAAAGAATTAATGATTAATTGTGATTTAGCTATATCTGCTGCCGGTCAAACTTTATATGAATTAGCTGCTACAGGTACACCAACTATTGCTATTGCTGTTGCTGAAAATCAAAAGAATAATATAAACGAATGGCACAAAGCTGGTTTTATACTTGAGCCTATTTTTTATAATGATATAAATTGCATTAAAAAAATAATTGAACAACTGAATAAATTAAAATCAATAAGATTGAGAAAGAAACTTGGTAACAATGGAAAAATAAAAGTTGATGGTAAAGGAAGTAAAAAAGTTGTAAACCATTTAATCGAAAAGTATTGTGAAGAAGAAGGATTCTATTTAAGAAAAGCTATTGATATAGATTCCGAACCTGTCTTTAATTTATCAAACGATCCAGCTGTACGACAACAATCTATAAACAAAAATCCAATAACATGGGAAGAACATTTACAATGGTTTAATAGCAGAATTAATGACAAAAATTATTTATTTCTACTTGCATTTGATAAAGATGATAAATTTATTGGTCAAATTAGATTTCAGATCGAAGAGGAATCGGCAATAGTAAGTATAAGCATCACAAAAGAATTCAGAGGTAAAGGATTATCAAAAAAAATTATAAAAGCAGCATGCTCAAAACTTTTCAACGAACGTAATATAAAACTTATTGTTGCTTATATATTACCTGATAATCATGCATCAATAAATGGATTTAAATCTGCAGGATTTACACAAATTGGAGAAGAAAATATTAATGATGAAAAATATTTAAAATTTGTTTTAAAGAGAGATTAAAATGCAAATAGGAAAAATTAATCTAAATGAAAAAGTATTTATTATTGCCGAACTCTCTGCAAACCACAATCAAAAATTTGAAATAGCAGTTGAATCAATTAAAGCAATCAAAGATTGTGGAGCTGATGCTGTAAAACTTCAAACTTATACACCAGATACAATTACCATTGATTGTAACAATGAGTATTTTCAAATAAAGCAGGGAACAATCTGGGATGGTATTACACTTTATGAACTTTATAAAAAAGCTTATACACCATGGGAGTGGCAACCAAAATTAAAAGAAGTTGCTGAAGATTTAGGATTAATATTTTTTTCAACTCCATTCGATAAATCTGCTGTTGATTTTCTTGAGGAATTAAATGTACCATGTTATAAGATTGCTTCTTTCGAAATTGTAGATATCCCATTAATTGAATACGTTGCTTCCAAAGGAAAACCAGTTATCATTTCTACTGGTATTGCCACAGAGAATGAGATTCAAGAAGCAGTTGATGCATGTAAAAAAATGAATAATAATCAAATTGCACTATTAAAATGCACATCCGAATATCCAACACCAATTGAAGATTCTAATCTTAACACTATAACATTATTAAAAGAAAAATTTCAAACTATAGTTGGATTATCTGATCATACACAGGGAATAATAGCTCCAGTAACATCAATTGCATTAGGTGCAAGAATTATAGAAAAACATTTTATACTTGATAGAAATTTAGGTGGACCAGATGCTTCTTTTTCATTAGAGACACATGAATTTAAACAAATGGTTGAACAGATTCGACTTGCTGAAAAAGCACTTGGAAAAGCTACTCTTGAACTTTCAGATAAACTTATAAAAAGCAGAACATTTGCTCGCTCTTTGTTTGCTGTAAAAGATATAAATGCTGGAGAGTTATTTACAGAAGATAATATTAAATCGATACGACCAGCATATGGTTTGCCTCCAAAGTATCTAAAAGATATAATTGGAAAAAAAGCAAAAGTAAATATTAAAAAAGGGACTCCTTTAAACTGGGATTTAATAGAATAAAAATGAGATTAAAAAAAGAACATATAGACATTATAAAAAAATTAACTCAAGAGATATTTGGCTACGATGCAAAAGTTTACCTCTTTGGTTCTCGAGTAGACGACAAAAAAAGAGGTGGTGATATAGATTTATATATTGAAACTAATATTAAAGATAACATACTCGAAAAAAAATTAAAACTTATTGGTGAATTACATAAACATCTTGGCGAACAAAAAATTGATATTGTTATTAATAACTTTAGAGACGAAAAATTTATTTACTCAATTGCTAAAAATGAAGGGATTCTTCTATGAGCAAAGAAAAATTAATTCTTTCATCCATAGTTAAGGAATGCCTGATACATCAGAAAAGAATGAATTATGCATATAATAAACTCTAAATCCTTTGCCAAGTAACTGTTTTAATTATCTAATAACCAAAGGAATATTAATTAAAGAATGAATAGTCATTTCAATAACATTACTGCAATAATTCAAGCAAGAGTTGGTTCAACAAGATTACCAAATAAAATATTCAAAGAAGTTTGTGGAAAGCCTATCTTATGGCATGTAGTAAATAGAGTATCAAAATCAAAAATCATAAATAATATAATAGTTGCAACAACTAATCTTAAAGATGATGATGTTACAGAAAATTTCTGCAAGGAGAATAATATTTTATATCATAGAGGCAGTTCCGAGGATGTTTTATCAAGATATTATGAAGCAGCACAAAAATTTAATGGAGATTTAATTTTAAGAATTACATCTGATTGCCCATTAATTGATCCTAAAATAATTGACAAAATGCTCGCGGAATTTTTAATCTTATACGAAAAAGAAAAATTAGACTACATGAGTAATTCTATTGTTCGAACATTTCCAAGAGGATTAGATACTGAAATATTTCCTTTAAGTGTTTTAGAGAAAGTACATTTTGAAGCAAAAGAAAAATATGAAAGAGAACACGTAACGCCATATATTTATCAGCATCCCGAAATATTCAAAATAAAAAATTACGCTAATGAGATTGATTATTCATATTATCGATGGACACTTGATACAGCAGAAGATTTAGAATTGATTAAAATAATTTATGAATCTTTATACAACAAAAAAGAAATCTTTTTATTTGATGATATATTAAAATTATTTAATGAAAGACCTGAATTAATAGAGATAAATAGAAATGTAAAGCAAAAACAACTTGGTGAATAAATTATGCTTCTTTGAGTTTTTCGGTTTTATCTGCAATCTTTAAGTGTTCAATTAATTCATCAAGTTCACCTTCCATAATGCTATCGAGATTATAAAGAGTTAATCCAATACGATGGTCTGTTACTCTATTTTGTGGAAAATTATAAGTACGAATTTTATCGCTTCTATCACCTTTGCGTACCATTGATTTTCTTTGAGCAGCAATTTCATTCATCTGTTCAGTCATTTTTAAATCATAAAGTCTGGCTTTCAATACTTTCATTGCTTTCTGTCTATTCTTCAATTGCGAACGTTCATCCTGACATTGTACTACAATTCCAGTTGGAATATGAGTTATTCTTATTGCAGTTTCTACTTTATTAACATTCTGTCCTCCCGCACCACCACTTCTATAAACATCAATTCGTAAATCATTAGGATCAATATCAATTTCGATGTCTTCAACTTCTGGCAATACAACAACCGAAGCAGCGGAAGTATGGATTCTACCACTTGCTTCTGTAACTGGAACTCGTTGAACTCTGTGTACGCCACTTTCATATTTCATATCACCATAAACACTTTCACCTGATAAAGAAAAAACAACTTCTTTTATACCGCCCAATCCCGTATCATTTAAATCAATTAATTCTTTTTTCCATCCTCTTTTCTCTGCATACCTCGAATACATTCGATATAAATCTGCTGCAAATAAACTTGCTTCTTCGCCACCAGTACCTGCTCTTATTTCAATGATTACATTTTTATCATCATCGGGATCTTTTGGGATTAACAGCATTTTAATTTTTTCTTCGAGTTCAGCTAACTTTTTATATAAATCTTTTAACTCTATTTCTGCTAATTCTACCAGTTCTTTATCATCAGAAGTATTAATTATTTCCTGATTCCCTGAAATGTTTTTCATTACTTCTTCATATTCATTATAAGCTTTTACAATTTCTTCGAGTTCACGTCTCTCTTTGCTCAAAGAAATCATACGAGATTGGTCGGATATAATATTCGGGTCTGAAAGTTGTTGGTTAATCTCGCTGTACTTTTCTTTAATCGATTTTAGTTTTTCGTATAATTCCATATAACTCAAAATATTTTATGCAAATATACAAAAAGTTTAGATGGCTTAAATTATTAATTTATGTGAGTTCATTTTTATCAATTTTTTTCTTCCTGATAGGAAGAACTGCAATTTCTTTTCGCATATTAAAGTAGTCCTGATAAGGCTTTAATTTTTCAACACTTTCTTCAGAAGTATCACACAATAAATCAAGAGCATCATCTAAATTAAGAAGCACTGGCATACGATTATGAAAAGGTTCTATAAATTTATTTGATGTAGTTGTAATAATTGATACCGAAAGATTATCTTCTTTATCTTTATAAATTATTCCTGGAACAAAAAAATATTCTTCGTTATAGATATAAATTCTGTGTTGCACTTTTTTCCCCTGCACTTCTATCCATTCATAAAAACTTGTCATAGGAACCAGACATCGATTATTCATAAATAAATCGTTCCAGAATTTTTTTTCTTTAATGGTTTCCATTCTTGAATTTACAATTGTTGGTTTATCTTTTGAAAATTTAATTCCCCAATTTATTAAGCTTATCTGAAGTTTATTTTCTTTTTTATAAATACAAAGAATTTTATCGTTCGGTCTAATATTTTCTTTTTTAAATGTTTCCACAAGAGAAGAAGCATCTACATCATATTTTTTTTCGAGTATTTTCTGTATTAAGATTGATGCTTCAACTTTTGATTCAAATCCATAACACATAATTATTTCCTGAATAAATTTTGATTTTATAATTGTCGGCAAATATCACGCAGGCAATATAAATATTTAAGTTGAGTATTTACATCGGGTATTAATTCATTTCTGTTAATTTCAAAATGATAATTCATCATCTTCAATAAATCATCAACTGCATCAAACATATTAACAGGTGGAAAATCTGTATCACGCAGATAATGAATTAATTTCATTGTTCTAAATGCATCAAACCAGTATAATTTTTGTTTTTGTATCTGTTCATCATTTTTAGAATTAGATAAAATATTTTCCCACGCTGTTTCAAAAGAATTTAGTTCAAGGAATTCTCTTAATCTAAAATGAATTTTCTCCGATTCTGTAAGATAATATTGAGCATCTTTTATTGTCTTATTATGAAAAATTAAAAGCCATTGTTTAAGAATATTAAAGCATTCAGGATTATAGAGTTTGTATTCATTTTTTTCATTTAAATATTTACTTATACTTTTGCCTGTCCCAAAAGGAACTCTCCACGAACTTCTACTCGAAGGAAAAACAGTTGTTGAATTTATATGATTTATAGTTGTTATCTTTGCAAGTTTTTCAAGGAAATAAAAATCTTCACCTGCTTTTCGTTTATTCATTCCACCAGCTTTACAATAAGTTTCTGTGTCACATACTATTGTTGATCCTATTGAATGATATGCATAATGAGAATTAGAATATTTCAATCCCAGAACATAGTATCTCAAGAATATTTCATAATTAATTATTGCTAATTTTTCTCCTTCACTGTCGGGAAGTAAATGTTCATAATAAACTACTGCTGCATTAACATTTTTTTGATTGAATGCTTCTACAATTTTATTCAAATAATTTTTTGCTATTAAACAATCAGCATCGAGTGAGATTAAAATATTTTTCTTTGGATTATTGTAATCAAATATTCTTAATGCTAAATCCATTCCGATTTTTCTTGCCAATCCCACTCCAGCATCTTTATCAGGTAGTTCATATCCTTTTGAAGAAGCGTCGACAAATCCAATATTTATTTTATTATCATAAATCTTATATGCCAGTTCACTTTGCAAATTTTTATTGATAATACTTCTCAATAATTCTATTGTATTTTTATTTTCGTTAATAATTTCTGTATTGCAGGATTCAGGATTGTTAATCACAAACAAAAATAATGTTTCGTCAAAATAATCTGATTCATTTTCTGAAATTGAATTCAGAAGCTTAAGAATATTTTCATACTCTTTAATTGCAGGGATTACAACGATGTTTTTAAATCTTTTGTTACTATTACATTCAATTTCCCAGTGATCAATAAAATATTTTTTCAAATATGATAATACATAAGAAGGTAAATTTTCAGAAGTTATTTTATTCATGCGAAGTAATTATCTTCAATAATTTTTTTAGCTGCATCAAAATCTGCTTCTTCAAGCCAGTGAATTTTAATTCCCTCTCTCTCCATTTTTCTGAACCAGGTCATCTGTCTTTTTGCAAATTGTTGAATTGCACTGTTTAATTTCTGAAACATATCATTATAATTAAGCTCACATTTTAGATACATACCAATATATTTATATTCAAGACCAAAAAATTCTAATTTGTCGAATGTAATTCCTTCTGCAACAAGTTTCTCAACTTCTTCAATCATTCCGTTTTCAAGTCGATATTTCAATCTTTCAGTAATTCTTTCTTTTATTTTTTCTCTACCTGGATTTATTCCAATTGTTAAGGATCTTATTTCAGGATGTTCATTAAAATTATTTTCTGCTTCGGAAATAATTATTGCTCTTATAATTCTATCTTTTTCTAACAAATCTGTAGTATTATGTAATTTTGGATTAACTTTTATAAGTCTTTCTCTCAGTTCTTCAATACTTAATTTATCCAGTTCTTCATACTTTTCTTTTGAGAATTCTACTTTATTTAGTTTATAGCCTTTAAGAATTGAATGAAGATATAATCCTGTTCCGCCTACGAGAAAAGGAATTTTATTTCTTGATGTGATATCATTAAAAGCTTTGTAAAAATACTCGTTGAAAAGAAATAAATTAAACTCTTCAGTTGGTTCAACAATGTCTATCAAATAATAAGGAATTTTTTTCCCATTGATTATATAATCTTCCAGATCTTTTCCTGTACCAATATTCATTCTTTTATATACTTGACGAGAATCTGCTGAAATTATTTCGCCATCAAAATGATTTGCCAATAATGCAGCAAGTTTTGTTTTACCAACAGCAGTAGGACCAAGAATAGTAATCAAATTATAAGACATAAAATTCATCAAATTTTATAATACAGAACACATCTATCAATCACAAAATTTTATCTATTATAATAATGATGCTACAGGCAGAGTAATTATGAAAGTAGCTCCTTCGCCAAGTGCACTTTGGACTTCAATTTTTCCTCCATGAGCTTCAACTATTTGCTTGGTTATAGAAAGTCCCAATCCAGTTCCTTCTTTTTTTCCCTGTGTGAAGAAAGGTTCAAATATTTTTTCTTTTAAGCTTTCTGCAATTCCTAATCCAGTATCTCTAATAAATATTCTAACTTTTTTATCTTTCTCATCTTTCTTTGTTAGAACAGTAATAGTTCCTCCTTCTGGCATTGCATCGCATGCATTTTTAATAAGATGCATATAACATTGATAAAATTCTTTTACATCGAGTTTCACATTTACATCTTTATCAAATTCATTTGCTATTTTGCAATTACGAGATTCAACATAAGTTTCTATGCGAGTAGAATAATCTGTTAATGTTTTATTTAAGCTAACATTTAGTGTTCTTAAAATTGTTTTCCCTTCTGAATAGCTTGATGTAGTTTGAACCAGATCGGCAACATGATTTAATTGTTCAAGCAACATATCAACAATCTGGACATTATCTGGAGATAAGTTTTTGTTCTTTAAATGTTCTGCATAACGTTTACTTACAAGTATTGGTTTTTTAATATCCTGAATTAAAAAGTTTGCCATCTTACCAAGAGATTGTACACGTTCTGCCTGTAAAAGTTTTTCTACAAGTTCTGCATTTTGAATTGCGATTGCCGAATGAATAGACATTGCATTAAGTAATTCCTCATCGTATTTAGAGAATTCACCTTTTTTGCTATTCAACAATTGAAGAACTCCGATTATATCACCTTTTCTATTTTTAATAGGAAATGTCAATGCATTTTTTGTTTCATAACCACTTGCTTTATCGAAATCTGAACGATAGCGTGGATCTTTTGAAACATCTTTTATATTTAATATTTCACCTGTTCTTGCAACATATCCAGCCATCCCTTCTCCAATTTTCAATCTTATCTCTTTTATTTCCGATCCCATAGCAATTAAAGACCACAATTCATTTTTTTCATGATCTATTAGATAAAGTGTGCCTCTGTCTGCTTCAGTAAGTTCTGTGGCAACTTCTACAATATTTTTCAATACTTCATCTAACTTAATAGTTGAATTAACTAATTCAGCTGCTTTAATGATCATTTGTAATTGGTCTACTTTCATTTTTATTTCCTCGTTTTCAATATTTTTTTTGATTTCTCTAATTTCTTCTTTTTCTGAAAGTATTTTTAGTTTAGTATCAACTTCTTCGAATATTTCTTCTGTTTCATAATCCTGCCAGGTTATATGTCTTCCTTTTTTGTCAACTTTAGATTCTTCATCACTCAATTGATTTTCTGTTGTTTCTTCTTTTTCTATAGACTGCTCATTAATTGGGAAACTTTCACTTTCTGATTTCATAGTTACATTTTCTTCAATATTTTCTTTGTGTGTTTCTATTTCTTCTATGTTTTCTTTATCAAATGTTGTTTCTTCTGTTTGAATTTCTGGTTTTTGCTCAACACCACTTAAAATCTGAAATAGTACATCATCCAGATTTTCTTTTTCTATATTACTGCTTTCTTCTTTTGGCAACTCAAATTCTGGTTTTGGTATTCCAGTTTCTTTAAATACAACATTTGTTTTTTCTTCTTCTTGCTCAGTTGTTTCTGTTAAATCAACTTCTGCTTTTGGAATCCCATCCTCATTATATAATATTTTCTCAATATCTTCTATTTCTTCGGTTATTGATTTAGATTCTTTCTTGTTCTCAGAGATTTCTTCGATGGGTTGAATTATTTTTTCTTCATTAGATGTATCAGCAATTGTTTGAAAATATTCTTCTGTAATTTTTTCTGTAGTTAATCTTTCTTCTACTGAATCATCAAAAGTAGATTTTTTTCCTTTTTCAGCCGTTTCTTCGATTTCTTCTTCTATCTCAGGCAAGGGTTTTAGCATATTTAATTTTATATTTTCATCCTGTTGTATCAAATTTTCAATTTCATCTAACGATAGTGCAATTAAATAAGAATCACGAAGTACAACTGCTGTAGAAGTTCGAGAAGTTTTTTCTAAATATTCTTCGTGACCAAAGAAAGTATTATCATAAAAAACTGAAGATTTACTTTTACCGAGTAATCTTTTTTTAATAACATTTACTTCGCCACTTACAACTAAAAAAATTTCATTTGTATGATCACCTTCTCGATAAACTATCTCTCCTTCATTAAAGGTGACCAATCTTCCTTTAATATTACTAAAATCGATTTTCTGAATATCAACATTTTTTAGTAATTTGTTTTTACTTAAACTAATTATTAATTGATTTTCCATTATACTTATAGATATTATGTTAAATAATGAAATTGAAAAAGCAATCCAGCATCTTTCAAAAAACGATCCTGTATTATCTGCTTTAATTCAGAAGTTTGGAACATATAAAATAGAAACACACAAAAAATACTTTTTTGATTTATTAAGAGCAATAATAGGACAGCAGTTATCTATGAAAGCTGCTGCTTCAATTGAAAAAAAGTTTATGACATTTTTTAAAAACAAACCAACTCCTGAATTAATCTTAGAAACAGAGAATACTCATTTGCGAGCACTTGGTTTATCAAATTCAAAAGTAATATATATTAAAGATTTATCCGAGAAAATTATTACTAAACGAATTACGCTTAATAGAATATCAGAAAAATCAGATGAAGAAATAATCAATGAACTAACTCAAGTAAAAGGAATTGGAATATGGACAGTTCACATGTTTTTAATATTCACTTTAGGAAGATTAAATGTATTACCTTATACAGATCTTGGCATAAGAAAAGCTGTTGTTTTAAATTACGGATTAAAAAAATTACCAGATGAAATAAAACTTAAAAAGTTAGCAAAAGATAAAGGATGGCATCCATATTGTTCTGTTGCCAGCATTTATTTATGGAAGAGCTTAAATAATAAGAATCTCGATTAAAAAGCAGGCATCATATTACATGGAAGAAAAAGAATTAATTGAAAAAGCACAAAAAGGGGATAGAAAAGCATTAACAGAACTCGTTAAGATGTATGAACAAACTGTTTATAACTTTTCTTTTAAAATTTGCAGAAATAAAGAACGTGCTGAACATACAATGCAGGAAACATTTTTAAGCATGGTTAAAAATTTACATCAATTTAGTGGCGATTCTAAATTATCTACATGGCTTTATCGTGTAGTTGCTAATCATTGTTTAATGCTTGCTCGTTCAGAAAGTAAATATGGATTCACATCGATTGATGATGATGAAGCTCTAATAGATGAAAAAAATCTTGCAGATTGGAAAGTTACTCCAGAACATGTTACAGAAAATAATGAACTAAAAAAAATACTGGACGAAGCAATTCAAAAACTTGCACCTGAATATAGAGTTGTATTTATGCTTAGAGATGTTGAAGGCTTATCTACAGAAGAAACAGCTAAGATTGTTGAATTATCGATACCAGCAGTTAAATCTCGTTTACATCGAGCAAGAGCTTTTTTAAGAAACGAGTTAAATAAGAGGTTAGCTTATGAATAAGCCAACATGTAAAGATGTAATGATGCACATATGCGATAATCTCGGTGAAGAATTAAATTCACCAACCTGTATTGAAATTAAAGCTCATTTAGAAAACTGCGAAAACTGTCAACACTTCTTTAAGTCAGTGGAAGATACAATTCAATTTTACAGAAAATATAATATTCAAATTTCAGAAGATGTACATAATAGACTTTTAGAGTTTCTGGGATTAAAAGAATAATTTAATCACACATCTAAAATTATTTCTGTTCTTCGCTTTGAGTTTTACATGTTGTTATTCCAAAAGGAGCATATAATGGACACCAGCCAATTAATGCAGTAGCAATAGGGATTAACCCAATTAAACCCCACCAGCTTTTTGTGATTAGTCCAATAGCAATTATTAAAATACCAATTATAACTCTAAGTATTTTATCTGTAGAACCAATATTCTTTTTCATATTACCTCCTATATTTGCTTACTGTTAGATGAAATAAATTTATTAGAGTTTCATTTTAATAACATACATTTTCGAGTTAATATTTTATCACCAATTGATAAAGAAATTACATAAAACCCGGCTGATAAATCACTCCCATTAAATTCAAGCTCATAAATACCCGGATAAGTAAAATCGTCTTTAAGAATTTTTACTTCATTACCCAGTATATCATATACTTTAATCAAAATTCTTTTATTTATAAACTCTTCATTTTCTGGAATTAAGTATTTTATTTTAGTTACAGGATTAAAAGGATTGGGATAGTTTTGAAACAATTCGAGATTATTTGATAAATCAAGTTTTACAAAAATTTCTTTTGAGTATTCAGAAGTTCCATCATAATCAATTTGTTTCAATCGATATGCAAATTCATTACCTCCTTTTGGTTCGTCTATAAAATAATAATACTTTGGTGAGTTACTATTGCCGTGTCCTTCTACAAAACCTATAGTTTCCCAATTATAAAATCGACCTATGTTTCTTCTTTGTATTTGAAATCCATAATTATTCATTTCAGTTGCAGTTGACCATTTTAACAGAACTTTATCTTTATAGACTGTACCAAAAAAAGATGTAAGTTCAACTGGAAGAGGGGAAGGAATAGAATTACTAAAAAAATCATTTCTATTATCGTTCGTATCCCAACCATTTCCATTTCCATATGTAGAACCACCATTATTATCTTTTCTACATAATGATCTTGTATTACTGGATGGATAAACAGCATAATTACTACCCTCATACTCATTGGCAGTACTACCATAACCAACAAAATCTATAACATTTTCATCTTCTTTATTACTAATTGGATCAGTATTATTAACAAGAGCCAGTTTGCCACTTGTGCCTGATAAATTAATGTTTCCGATTAAATCGGGTGTGGTTGGTAAATCACTTCCAGTGTTTCCTGAACTATATAATTGTATTAAGTAATAACTAAAAGCCTGTATATTCCCAGTTAATTGCAAAACAGTATAGTTATAACTTGTTGCTGGTGAATATTGAATAGACCAGTTTGATAAATCCACACTATTTGATGTTGGATTATAAAGCACAACATAATCATATTTATAAACAGCATCTGAATTTCCACCATTCCCATAAATTTCTGCTATTACAACATGATCTGCAACCTGTGCGTAATAGATTATACTTATAAATAAAAATAATGATGAAAATAATTTTGCTTTCATTGTGCCCTTCATTTAGAAATGTTTTAAGTACCTTCAAAAAATTAAGAATTTTAGTTTATAAAAACATCAAAATTTTATTGAACTTTTTGAATTTATTTTCTGTCTTTATAGATAAACAAATTACTTATGTGTTTCAAAATCATTTTACTTTTAATGCTATTAATTGGAGATTATCAGGAAGGAAAAAAATCTAAAGTGGAAAATATTGATAAAAAATTTGAATCTATAATTTTAGGTGGTGGTTGCTTCTGGTGTACAGAAGCAATTTTTCAAAGAGTAAAGGGAATTACAAGTGTAGTTAGTGGTTATTCAGGAGGCAACGTAGCTAATCCCACTTATGAATTAGTATGCACAGGAAAGACCGGTCATGCAGAAGTTGTTAAGATTACTTATGATCCAAAAGTTATTACACTCGAAGAGATCCTTGAAATTTTTTTCAGCACACACGACCCAACAACTTTAAATCAACAGGGGGCAGATATTGGAACTCAATATCGTTCTGTAATTTTTTATTACAATGAAAATCAAAAAAGAATTGCAGAAGATATAATTAAAAAATTAGAGTCAGAAAAAATCTGGGATAAACCAATTGTTACTGAATTAATGGAGTTCAAAAATTTTTATAAAGCTGAAGATTATCATCAAAATTACTACAATAACAATACACATCAACCATATTGCAGCTTTGTAATCTCACCAAAACTTAATAAACTAAAAAAGTTTTTCAAGGAAAAATTAAAATAAAAAAACCCGGTAATAAATTTACCGGGTTAATTGTGAAGCAAGTTAAATCTAATATTATTTTATTACTTTAACTTCTTGAGCTTGCGGACCTTTTTGTCCTTGAGCAATAGTGAATTCAACTTGCTGACCTTCTTGTAGACTTCTATAACCTTCGCCTACAATTGCTTGGAAATGAACAAATACATCCTCGCCATCTTTACGAGAGATGAATCCATAACCTTTAGAACTATTGAACCATTTTACGGTTCCTCTTACTTTTTCTGCCATCTTAAAGATGCTCCTAAAATGTTAATAAATAAATTAATTTTAGAACAGAACACCCGAATTGTTAAAAAACAATTTACTACTGCTCAAGTTCATAAAAAAAGGGACTTGCAGATTAACCACAAGTCCCTTCGCTCCGCGTGCAGGACTCGAACCTGCAACCCTGCGGTTAACAGCCGCATGCTCTACCATTGAGCTAACGCGGAATGCAACATAACAAATTCGATAAAAAATCGTGCACAAAGATAGAGTATATCTGCTGTTTTGTCAAGTATTTTATGATTTTTTAGTTTCCTTTCTTTTTTCAGGAATGTGATGAAAATAACTCATAAAAAAATTTTATTTGTAAAGTTACTCAATCTTGTTATATTAATGTCGACCTTAACGTCTTTATTTACCCAAAGCACCTATAGAGTTAATTAATTTTTTTGAAGATTTATAAATTATTACATAAATCAAAATAAATGAAAATAATTTTTAGGTGCTTTGTTTTCATTTATTTCTTGGTTATAAATGTTAATTTCTCTCAAACCAACGTTCAGGGCATAATAAATTCAAACACAACCTGGTCAAAAAGCAATGGTCCTTATATAGTCACTGGATCAATTACAATCCGTGATGGAGCTATCCTCACAATAGAAAGTGGTGTAGAAGTTCACTTTAACTCATCATCTTATTACATCACTGTAGGTTATAGCTCCAATTCTAAAGGAACATTGATTGCAAATGGTGTTACTTTCAAAGGCTTACAATCAAACGATTCAAGAATCTATTTCAAAGATGGTTCTGCAAGTGGTTCTTTAGAGAATTGCATTTTCGATAATACTTATCTTTTAATCGAAAACAACGAAATTACTCTTAGTAATTTGACTTTTAGTAATTGTGTATATCCAATTGTATTAAACAATGGTAGTAGTATAATCCCCTCAAATATTAATTTCACTGCAAGCAATGATAATTATGGAATTTTATTTCATGGTTATATTCAAAATAATTATGTACTCAAAAACCATAAGTTACCTTACTTTATTGATAATTTAACAATAAGAAACAATGCCACATTATTAATCGAGCCTGGAAATGAAATCTATTTAAAATCATCCAGTCCAATTACTGTAGGTTCATCAACTTCTTCTAAAGGTATACTTAATGCAAGCAATGTATATTTCAAAGGAACATTAACAGGTGCTTCAAAAATTTATTTTAATAATCAAAGTGGTGAAGGAACTTTTACTAATTGTACTTTTGACAACACATATTTGACAATTGATAACACAAACGTATCTGCTTCTGATTGCCTTTTTAAAAGTGTAGAGTATCCAATTATACTTGAAGATGGTGGAACTATAAATGCACTGAATCTTTCTTATGACACAAATGTTTTGTATCCAGGATTCTGCTATCAAGGTACAATTACAAGCGACTTAATCATAAAAAAAGAAAATTCTCCTTACTACATAAAAAGTCTTGCTATAAGAAATAATTCTACATTAACTATTGAATCAAATACAAAAATTTATTTCCCGAGTAGTACTGGTATTACGATTGGTTATAGTTCAACTTCAAAAGGGAATTTGGTTGCTGATGGAATAGAGTTCATAGGATTATCAGGTAGTGATGCATTAATACAAATTAATTATAACTCCAATAGCCAAATAACTAATTGTTTATTTAATAATGCTTATCTCGTAATTGATAATTCATCTCCAGAAATTAAAAATTGTAGATTTACAAAAAATTCGAATGCAATAATTGTAAGAAATAATTCCAATCCCGTAATTATCAATAACGATTTTTATAATAACACTTATGCACTTGTTAATAATAATAACTTCACAATAAATGCTAAAAATAATTTCTGGGGAGATCCGGGTGGTCCTTCTCATTCGAGTAATCCCACAGGGATTGGACAAAAAATTCAGGGAATGATCGATTTTACTCCTTATTCACCCACACCTATTAATGGAAATATTTCTTTTGATTTGCTTCAACAAGAAATTGATTTTGGTGAAGTAGTAATTGGTTCTTACATAGAAAAAAATTTTAAAATAATTACAAGCAATGGTTCTATAGATTTATTTATTAATAAAATTGAAACTGATAATAATGCATTTTCAATCAGTACCACATCATTAAAAAATATCTGGGTTGCTAAAGCAGAAACTATTTTTATTAAATTGAAATTCACTCCACAATCAGCTTCTGATATTCAGGGTAATTTATTGATATATAACAACAAACAAAATAATTCGCCTGCAATTATACCATTAAAAGGAAAAGGGATTTCAAAAATTGTAACAAGCCACGATACTTTATCTTTTGGACTGGTTGATTTGAAAGATAGCAAAACTCTTCCATTAATCATAACAAATAGATCTCAACAAAGTGTAACGATTGATTCCATCAAAATTACAAATAGCAATTTTACTTATTTACTGGGTGAAAATTTGAATTTACTTTCTTATGATGAATCAATTTCTATTTCCCCAAATAATTCTATTCAGAGCACAAAAGAAGCAACATCACTATTTTATCTTTCACCAAATAAATCAAAAGAAATACTTGTTACATTTAAACCTTCTACACGCAATATTGAGAATGGCATTCTCAAAATATATTACAGCAATCAGATTTATGAAGTTTATTTAATGGGTGAAGGATATGCATCACCACTTTCTGCAAGAATTGTAAGTATGGATTTTCAAAACTTTCCTAATATACAATTAAATGTTTCAGTCGATACATTTTATCAAGGAATTAGTTCATTAACACTCAGTAACTTCCAGGTTTATGAAAACGGGGTTCTTCAAACAGATAATTTTAATGTTATACAACCGGGACAATCAGGAAATGCCAGATTAGCTGATATAATTTTTATTATGGACAACAGTGGAAGTATGGGTGACGAACAACAAGCAGTTTCGAACAATGTAATTGAATTTGTTAATGGTCTTGTAAATTCAGGTGTTGATTTTGCACTTGGACTTTGCAGATATGGTTCTTCAACAAATTCCGGAAATCCAATAATTGAAAACAATGGAGAACTTACAAGTAACGCTGAATATTTTAAGAACAACTTATGGACATTAAATAACACTAATGGCAGTAGAGAACCTGGTTATTATGCAATAAAATATTCTGCTTCTTCATTTACATTCAGACCTGGCTCACAAAAAATATTTATAATTATTACAGATGAAGACCCGGATCAGGGTGGTGCAACAATTGACGAAGCAGTTTCTGTCTGTCTTGATAATAATATCAATCTTTATGTTCTAACTAATTCAAGACTCTATTCAAAATTTACTCCTATTACAAATGTTACCAATGGAAATATATTTGATATTTACTCTGACTTTAATCAAATATTAAATTCAATATCAAACATAATTTCAAGTAATTATCTTATACAATATAAATCACTTAATACAATTGCAAATAACGAAAAAAGAGAAGTAATTGTAACTGTTCATTATAAATCGAATATAAGTTCAGATACTATATTTTATAATCCTGCATCAATTCCAAAAATTATTCGAACCGATTCCACATTAATTCTTCATAGTAAAGCCTGGACTGAAGGTACTGCATTGAAAATAAGTGCAGTCATAACTGACGAAGTTGAACCATTTGTAAACTCTGCAATACTCTTTTATAAAAGAACCGATCAAAATTCATATAGCACTATCCAGATGACCAGAGGAAATAATGATAAATATTTTGCAATCATACCATCTTCGTCTGTTAAACCTCCGGGGATTGATTACTACATTACTGCAACAGATGGAACCTTAAGTACTTCGGATCCTAAAACCAATCCTTCACAAAATCCATATCAAATAGCAATACTACCAAATGTAGCACCAGTAATTAATCATAACATTGTTGAAGCATCTTCTAAAAATATGGGAATAAATATATCAGCTGTAATTACAGATAACACAAATTATATTACAGAAGCAATACTTTATTATAGAAAATCCGGTCAAATTACATATCAATATGTTACGATGACTCAATCGGCAAATAATACTTATATGGCACTCATTCCATCACAATTTGTAACAGGTGTAGATATTGAATATTTCATTAAAGCAACAGATGATTTTGGTCTAAGTTCATTTCATGGTACAGTTGATAATCCACATAAGATTTCGATAGTTGCATTAAATATAAATGCTCAATTAGATACTCTTCAAAAAGGTCCATCAATTAAAGATGTAAAAATACCGAGGAATGGAGCTGGCTACTGTTATTTCACACTCAAAGCAAATGGTAATGATGTTTTTTCATCATCAAAAGTAAAGGCAACACTAATCTCGCAAACAAGAAACATCCCTGTGGAAGGAATTTTCATTAATAAAGGTGTATTTCGTTTAGATTTACCTGGATATATTTTTATTGATTCATCAATGACATTTTCACTTGGAAACGGAATAACAGTAAGCGATACTTTTTATTCTTTTAATTCTTCTTCTTATCTAATTAAAATAACAAGAATACCAAATCAGTTTGAAAGAACCTGGAGTATTTTTGCAAGCGGCAGTGCTGGAGTGAGTTTTTCAGCAGGCTCAATTGGTGCCGGGGTATCTGCATCGTTAGCAAAACTATCAGTAAAGGGAGAAGCAGGTGGAAACCTTGATATAATTATTGATCAAGATAAAAAACTAAGTTTCGATAGAAGACTGGAAGCAAGTTTAACTGCCAAAGTTGAAATTCCAGAAGTAAATTTAGCCGTAACTTCTGCTACAGTTACAAGTACTTCAGCTACAAAGAAAGTATTCTTCGGTCAACAATTTGGCTTTTCTGATTTAAAACTTGACGCAGAAAAAATAAAAATGGCTCAAGCAGGTTTTATGCTCGAAACAATGTCGTACGCAGGACTAACTTTATCTCCCGGTGTAGGTGCAGTTCTTCAAGCATTAGTTAATGTAATAAACCAAACTGCTGGCATGGATCAAATTTTTAATGATGGATTAATAAAAATTTATTCTGGTTTAGGTCTTGAAGGATCTATTGGTGCAGGTTTCCAGGCTGAGTTTCAGGGAATTAAATTTAATGCTCTTAATCCATCTTTCAATATTGCAACCAATTTAAAAATAAATAACTTCAATACCGCTCATCCTTCTAATACACCAAATACAATTGGTTCTAACGAATTAAACTTTGCTCTAAATTTTAATTTCTCTGCTCTGGATTTTGGTTTAAAAGCAAATGACAAAGTTGAATTACAAGGAGATAACTTTAGTTTATTTGACATAGGTATAGGCAGTGAATTTAGTGCGGAAACAAAGCTCACTCCATCTCGTAATTTTAATGGACTATCTTTATCATTTAAAGGTGGTGGAGGTCTTAACCTATTTAATGCTTCACGCAATACATATTACAAAACAACAATTGACATTCCAGCTGATTTATATCCTTCTTTAATAAATTCAGGTAGTTCTATCATTAATCTATTTACAAAAGGAAATTTCATTCATTTGGGAAGTGATATTCTTAATCAATCAATAAATGCTTTTAAAGCTACTTTTAATAACATTTCTACACCCATTGAAATTACTACGTCTGAAATCAGAGGAAATGGTTACACACTAAATTTAGGAATAGATCTCGATGCTGCTCTGGGTGTAGGGATTGGAATTTCGTTTGGTATAACCGGTCGATATTATGATGAAATCTCCTTCCCGAGAAAATTTTCTAAAGTCTATTTGAATGGAGAGAATTATTTGATTTATTCAAGTGAATACTCTCCTGAAATGGAAAGTGATGATTTCAATTCAATTCTTTATGATATCTTTTCGGGAGTCCTTCCACTAATAAAAGAATCATTTTTGAATATTATAAACTCAGTAGAAAAAATAATAATAGCAGGTCAAGAATTTATTATCGATGTCAAAACAGCAGTCGGCGATGCAATTGGGACAATTGAGGGGATAGCCGAAGATGCAGGTTCAATAATTATTTCCACTTTGGGTTCATTTCTTCCATCATCTTATCAAGCAGCACCTTTTGAACCATCAATACCAATTAAAATAAACAAATCAACAACAGTTTATCATCCAATTGGCGAGAAAAAATATGAATTATACCAGAGCAATCTTATTATCATCAGCGATGTAATTTGTATTTCATTTAAAAAGAGTGGCGAAAATGTTTTACAGGATACAATGAAATCTCCATATACAATTAAAATGATAGTTCATCCCGATAGTTTGAAAAAATTTAATTTGAGTATAGAAGATTCATTGAACATAAAAATCTATCATTACGATAAAAAACTTTTGAACTGGGTTTACATCGGTGGAGAGTTTTCAAAAGACACAGTAATAGTAAATACCAATAAACTTGGCGAGTTTGCACTGGGAATTGAATTAACAAGTATTTCAGACAAAGAAGCACCACAGATTATCGATTACGGTCCAAAACAGGGAGCAATCGTAGAATCACTCCCTGAAATTTATGCTATTGTAAAAGAAAATAAATTTGGTTCTGGTCTGGATCTGGTAAACTCAAAAATTTTAATAAATGGAAAAGAAAAAGAAATAATGTATGATCCTTCTACTTCTAAAATATTTTATAACACAAATAGTGAAGATATCAAAAACAACGAAACAAATTATGTTGAAATAATCGTTTATGATTTTGCAGGCAATCAAACAAAAATTAGTTTTGATTTCAGGGCAACAATTACATCAATTAACAATGAAAATGTAACATATAAATATGAACTTTATCAGAATTATCCCAATCCTTTTAATCCAGTTACCCAAATCAAATTCTCTCTCGCTGAAAAGTGTAAAGTTGAATTAAATATTTATGATGTAAGAGGTAGATTAATAAGAAATTTATTTAAGGAAGAACTTGATGCAGGCATTCACAATTTAGAATGGGATGCAACAAATAATCT
This sequence comes from Rosettibacter firmus, assembly GCF_036860695.1. Lineage (NCBI taxonomy): Bacteria > Pseudomonadati > Ignavibacteriota > Ignavibacteria > Ignavibacteriales > Melioribacteraceae > Rosettibacter > Rosettibacter firmus. Next base: position 122,176 of record NZ_JAYKGJ010000004.1, read on the forward strand.
TGGTTATAAAGTTTCAAGTGGAGTTTATTTCTATCAATTAAAAACAACAAAATACAATGTTGTAAAAAAGATGCTTTTAATTAAATGAAGATTGTCCAATTAATAAATAATAAAAATGAAAAATATAATTTATTACTTATCAATCTTAATTTTATGTTCTGATATTTTCTTTGCACAAGATTACTGGCAAAAGACAAATGGTCCCGCCTCCGGAACAATTAGTGCTTTAGCTGTTAATTCAAGCGATTACATTTTTGCTGGAACTTATGGAAATGGAGTTTATATTTCTACCGATAAAGGAAATAGCTGGCAACAGACAAGCTTAAAAAACAAATGGGTAAATTGTCTAATAATTAATACTAATGGAACTATTTTCGCTGGAACCGACAATGGAGGAGTTTTTCGTTCCAATGATAATGGTTCTACATGGACTCAATGTAATAAAAACATTACCTGGACATGGGTTTGTTCATTTACCATTAATCCTCAGGGTCACATTTATACAGGAACTTATAAAGCAGGATTATACTATTCAACAGATAATGGTGATAACTGGATTTCGATTAACACCGGTTTAACAAATCCATCTATTACATCCATCATTTTTAATTCAAATGGAGATATCTTTTTAGGAACTGATGGACAAGGCATTTATAGGTCAAAAGACAATGGTTTAACATGGACAAAAATGGGAAGAAGTGGAGATAAAATATATTGTTTTGCTATAAGTCAAAGCGGTAAAATTTTTGCTGGTATTTCTGGCGGAATTACTTATTCAAACAATAATGGAGATTATTGGGATTATGTTTATGATATGGATATTATGGCTACAGATATTCGATGCATTTTGATTTCAAATAATAATGTGTATGTTGCTGCTGATGCAAGTGATTTCTGGGCTTCATTGAAAGGTATTTACTATTCTTTTGATGAAGGTAATAAATGGACACATTTAAAATCCGGACTTAGTGAAGGTGTATACTCTTTAGCTATTGATTCAAAGGGATATATTTTTGCCGGTGCAAAAGATGGATTCGTCTATCGTTCTGTAAATCCTATAACTTCTGTTAAAGATTTTAAAACCAAACCCAATTCTTATGGCCTTTCTCAAAATTATCCAAATCCATTCAATCCAGTTACAACAATAGAATATTCAATTCCTCAAAAAGAAAATGTTAAAATCACTGTATACGATATTTTAGGTAGAGAAATAATTACTCTTGTTAATCAGATTCAAAATGCTGGTACTTACAAAATAAAATTTGTTGCCAATGAATTAAACAGTGGAGTTTACTTCTACAAAATGCAAGCAGGCAATTTTTCTGATACTAAAAAAATGTTGCTACTTAAATGATAATTAAAAAATTATAAGGAAGAACTAACATGAAATATTTTTTTTATTTCATTTTAATTTTTCTTCTTTTCTTTTTATCTGGTTGCGATAAAGACAATAAAATTACAAACAACGAAGATGAGATCTTAACCGTTACAATGCCCCGTCCAAAAGGCTGGCTACTTGGTACATGGACAGCAACAATGCCAGAATATGCAACATTCGCACAAAAATCTGCTTTCGCAGGTAAAAAAATTAAATTAATATTAAACAAAGAACACACCATGAATACTGGTTATTGGTATGAAGGCCAATTAATATGGGACGACGGTTCATCTAATGCAATAACTTTTAATTTTAAGTCGCCCGCAGAAACCCCCTACACTTATATACAATGGTTATATGATAGTGAATATGATATCGAAAATCTTTATCTTGAAATTAGAGAAAATAATAATTATATCATTTTAAGTACTACATATTTAGGGTCCAAGGGCGTTGCTCCTCAAACTATTTCATTCGATTGGCAGATTAACATAAACGGTGTTTATGAAAGCGCATATTTTATAAATCAGATTGTATTTTCAAAAAAATAAAATTCTATCAATCCATTGATAGATTTAATAAATAATAACAAATAAACAGAGGAGTTAAAAATGAAAAAAGCTACAGCCATTCTTTTTTTTGTTCTTTTAATAGTACTTAATCTTAGCATTAAAGCACAATCAGATTTTGGATTAAAAGGCATCGGCGCAAAATTGGGTTATGTCTCTCCAGAAGATCCTATTGAAAGTACAATCGGTTTTGGTGCAGTAGTCAATCTAGGCCAAATTATTCCTGCAATAAAACTTGATGCTGGAATTGATTACTGGTCTAAAACTTATGACAGCGGATCAATTTATGGTACTACTTGGGAAAGTACTATATCAGCCATTACAATTTATGGACTCGGGAAATATTATATTCCTGTTGGTAATACTCCGGTTAAACCTTATGGTGGAGTTGGTTTAGGATTTGTAATTTCTAAAGTTAGCGTGGATGTACCTGGCTTTTCTACATCAGAAAGTGATACTGATTTTGGATTCAGATTAGTTGGAGGAGCTGATTACCAGATTTCACCAAACATAAAAGGATTTGCCGAAATTAATTATCACTCAAATGGAACAGACTTCCTTGGAATTTTTGCAGGTGTAGTATATATACTTGGCAAGTAATTTTAATACAATTAATTTATAACTTTGCTTGATGACCCGGTAAAACAAACTTACCGGGTCATCTTTTTTTGAGATATCTCTTCCTTTAATCCTTTTCTATTTGTAACTTAATAGCACAAAATAGGAGAACTGAATATGGAAATAACTCATCTCGATCATATAGCAATTGCAGTAAAAAATTTAGATGAAAAAATTAAATATTACGAAAATGTTCTTGGATTAAAATGTAATTCAATTGATGAATCAAGAACACAAAAAACAAGAACTGCATATTTCACAATAGGCCAGACAAAAATTTATTTAATTGAATCGACCGAACCTTATGGCCCAATTGGAAGATTTATTGAAAATAAAGGTGAAGGAATTCATCACATATCTTTTGCTGTAAAAGATCTACCTGCTGCATTAAAAGAAGCTGCTTCAAAAGGTGTACAATTAATTGATACTGAGCCAAAATTAAGTCCAGAAGGTTATTACATTGCTTATTTACATCCAAAATCTACACATGGAGTACTAACACAACTTTGTGAGTTACCCAAGTAAAACATTATTTATAAAATTAAATTCATACTTCACATCATTATGATAAAAGTATTCTCGTCAATTTTATTTTTTGCTTTATTCTTAAATCTACAAGCACAAAATGATGCAAAATATTGTTCGGAATCTAAAATTAAATTATACAATAAAACTCTAACACTTTATAAAACATCATATTATAGCGATACAACCATTAACATCACTTATTACAAATTAAATTTATTCATCGATTACAACTCAAAATTTTTAAAAGGTGTTACAACTATAAAATTGAAACCTTCATTGGATGCTATTAATAATTTCTACCTTGATTTTTATTCCGATTTTAATATCGATTCTGTCGTAACAAGTAATATACGTTTGAGTTTTTCTAAAACAATTTCAAATAAACTCATAATTTATTTAAATAAATCTTACCCAAAGGATACTGAAATAGCAATAGATATTCATTATCATGGCACTCCAAATTCTAACGGGGGCATTGGAGGAAGTTTTGTATTTGAAAAGACACAAGCACAAAATCCTGTTATCTGGACTTTAAGTCAACCTTATGGTGCAAGAGATTGGTTCCCTTGTAAAGATACTCCTTCGGACAAAGCTGATTCTTCTGATGTATGGATAACTGCTGATTCATTTTTTGTCTCGGTATCAAATGGAATTTTAAATGAAGTTGTAAATAATCATGATGGAACAAAAACTTATAAATGGAAAAATAGTTACCCAATTGCTAACTACCTTATTTCACTGGCAATGTCAAATTATTTTATTTATGAAACAAAATATGAGTATGACAAAAATAAATTTTTACCTATCATCCATTACATTTATCCCGAAAACTTTCAATCCTATAAAGATATATTAGATTTAACACCTGACATGATGAAAATTTTTTCAAATAAATTTGGTGAGTATCCATTTATTAAAGAAAAATATGGACATGCTGAATTTGGTTTTTCTGGCGGAATGGAACATCAAACATGCACATCAATTGGTGTAATTTCCGAAGATGTTATTGCTCATGAATTAGCTCATCAATGGTTTGGCGATAAAGTTACCTGTAGAGACTGGCATCATATCTGGCTTAACGAAGGTTTTGCTACTTATATTACTAATATTTACTTCGAAGAAAAATATGGTAAAGAAAAATTTGCCGAGAGAATTAACTCGATGATGACTTCTGCTAAACTATCATCAGGATCAATTTATGTCCAAAACATTGACAGTGACACTGCAATATTTAATTATAACAGAACTTACAATAAAGGTGCAACAGTCTTACACATGCTAAGAGGTATTCTGGGAGACGAAATATTTTACAAAACATTAAAAGAATATTTAAATGATCCCAAATTAGCTTACTCAACAGCAACAACAGAAGATTTCCAGAAAATTGCAGAAAGAGTCTCTGGAATGAATTTAAAATATTTTTTTGACGAATGGATCTATGGTGAGAATTATCCTAAATATATTTTTAAATGGAATTATTATATAAATGAAAATGACAAGTATACAATTACTATTAATCTTTCACAAAAACCAAATACAAATCCACAATATTTTATTATGCCAATCAAAATTAGAGTTACAACAACTGCCGGGATTACGAATCTAAATTTGTTTAACGATAAACCAGAACAACAGTGGGATTTTGAAATTGATGGTTTACCAATTAATGTAGAATTTGATCCAGACAACTGGATTCTTAAAGATGTAGAGATACAAAATCTTACATCTTTTAAAAAAGAAACTCCACTTGAATTTTTACTTTTTCAAAATTATCCCAACCCATTCAATCCAAACACTTTTATTAAATATCAAATACCAGCACAATGTAAAATAGTATTAAAAATTTATGACATCTTAGGAAAAGAGATAACAACATTAATCAACGATATACAACAACCAGGTAATTACGTAATTGAATTTAATGCTGAGAAATTTAATCTTTCAAGCGGTGTTTATTATTACAAACTCAGTACCGATTTTTTCACAGAGACAAAGAAGATGATGCTGATAAAATGAATATTCAATTACATCTTACTGGATAAAATCCCATTGTTTTAATGATATCAAGATTTTTTTTGAAATTAATTTTTTCGATGATATTATCATTAATTGATGTTTTATATAAATTGGGTAGATCCTTTTCTAATAAAATTTTTGGACTGAAGACAAACTCAACAAAATTTTCTGCACTTGGATGTCCCTTGTAAGGTGCATAATGATGAGTTTCGTTTGCATTTCGCCAGACCATTAAATAAGCAATTTTAATTGAATCATTATCAAATGATTTAAGCAATCTATCTGTCCACCATTTATGGTTTACAATTCCTTCGAGACCTGTTTCTGTAAATGCTGCAATTTTATTTTTCTTTTTTGCAAGTTTTGTGATTATACTTAGTTTTTTTGTAATCCATTCTATTCCATCACCACCGGGTACAAAATCATAATAATCATCCATTCCTAAAATATCTACAAACTCATCACCAGGATAACGTTCAAGATATTCTTCTTCGCTATAAAAATTTCTATCCGGTGAATAAGCATATAAAAAATTTTTAACACCTTTTTTATTTCTTAAATAATTTACAGTTGTTCTCCATAATTCAATAAATTCTTCTTTTGTACAGAAATTTTTACCCCACCAGAACCAGCTACCATCAAATTCATGGAATGGTCTAAAAATTATAGGAATTGGTTCTCCTGTAGAATCTTTAAGATTATTAGCAAAATCTGCAATGGAATCGAGAGCTCTTAGATACTTCAAATAAAAACCTCCACCCGGTAATATTTTTTTTACTGCAATTGTTGTATCATAGAATGAACCATCTGTAACTGGATTATTATAATGCCAGCAGAATGTATTGACGCCTCCTCGTTTATAAGCATCAAGTACTAATTTTTTCATATAATTTTTAACAGGATTATTTTTGTTTGATGTAATATGACTGAAATCCCATCCATATAAACCTGGATATGAATTAACAACACTTTTAACATCAGAACTATCCTTACCAAACCAACCCACACCATATGCAGTTGCATCGTGATGTCCAAAAATTATTTTATGTTCAGATAATTTTTTAAGATTATAAAAAAGTAAAACAGTTTCTTTGCTGGCAGATGAATCAACTAATTTTACATTTAATTTTTTTTGAAAATATATGCTGTTATATTCTGGCACACAGGATATTAATATCACAAAGATTAAGATTGAGAAGATTAACTTTAATTTCATAGTTCTTTCTAAAATTAATTTCTTGATATGCTGTTAATTTTAAATCCATTTTTAATTAAAGCATTCATTTTTTCTGAATTTTCTTTAATAATTGATAGTGTAGATAAGTCAGTATCATAAATTGAATTAAATCCTTGAGGCTCTTGAGGAGGGTCGCCAACAAATGGATCTCCAACTCGCCACATATTATCTTTATTTTTTCCTCTTCCAACACCAGCCCACGACCAGAAGTTCGTTCCGGCTATTGGAGCTCCAGAAGAAGCACTATCATAAATTATATCATAAATAATTTTATAATATTTATCGCGTGCTGTTGTAGGAGTTCCAGCACTACAAATTTCATTATCACGAGATAAACCAAATTCTTCCAGTGTTATGGGTTTATTTAATATTCTTGCATACTTTAAATGCTTATTTATATAATCAATAGCTTTTTCAATTGTAGAAGGGAGTGTTTCGTCTATTCTTTTTGCATCGAACCAGCCCCAGTTTTTAGGCCAGAGATGAAAAGTAATATAATCAATATTTTTGCTTTGATGTGCTTTCAAATATATTTCTTCTGAATCAAGACATCCTCTTAAACCTTCATTCCCTGTTGTAACAAGATGATTTGGATCAAGAGAATGAATGAATGCAGCTGTTTCATCAATCCATTTATAAAAATAATCAACATAAGGAAGTGCAACATCACCCCATCCGGGTCTTGGCTCGTTAGCTAATTGCCATGCCATTATTGTTGGATCTTCAAAATAATATTGACCAGTAAATTTATTTTTACGAGTAATTATTTTTTTAATAAATTCTCTGAAATGTTCATTTGCTTTCTCATTCCTGTAAAACTCAGCTGAATAATTCATAAAATCTGGCCATGAATATTCTGGTTTATTTGGATCTACTTCTTTTCCACTCCCAAACCATTTATTATAAACAACAAATCCACCCGACCATTCCCAGTAGTTACCTAAAAAAACTACAGCATGCATATTTCTTTTTTTCATTTCTGCAAGAAGATAATCAAGTCCTTCAAGAAGATCTTCGTTATAAATTCCGGGTTCAGGTTGAATTGCTGGCTCGAGCGAAGTTTTTATATAAGATTTTTCTGATGCAGCAAGAATTCTAAGATTTGTAATTCCATTTTCTTTCAGTAAATCAAGTTCTCGTTTTAATCTTTCTCTATCTCCAGTTACACCTGGAGAGCCAAGGTAACAACCATACCAGAAATTCGCACCAACAAAGTAATAGGGTTTCCCATTTAATTCGAATTGTGTTCCCCGTACTTTTATAAAGTCTGATGTTTCTCTAACAAGAGTTGATGAACAACCCTCAACTAAAATTACAAATGCAATAAGAAGTAAAAAAATTTTCTTCATATTACCTCTTTAATGAATAATATGGTATAAAGTTGTTCAATACATAAAAATGTTGTGATAAGAAAAAGCTGAAAAATAAGAGCATTATTTGAGACCCAATTCTTTACACATTCTGTAGAAATTTGATGGTGCTAAACCAAGTCGTTCCGCAGCAGCAGAGTCGGAACTTGAAATGCTTCTGACATATTTGAAATATTTAATACGAAATTGTCTTTCTACTTCTTTAAGAGGCAATACCTGTCCATTATAAATGTCTTCAAAATTTGTTTCTTCTTTTGCAATTATTTGATTACCAAGTATAAGTGGGCTACTAATATCCTTTGCTGTAATTGTTCCCGAACAATTTAACATTAAACGTTGAACAACATTTCTTAACTCTCTTACATTGCCGGGCCATTTGTAGTTTAATAGAATTTCCTTGACTTTTTCATCGTATGTTGGTTTAGGAATTTCCATATCATTGCTGAAGTAATCAAGAAAATAATCAAAGAGTAAAATAATATCTTCTCCTCTATCTTTAAGTGGCACAATATCAAGAGGAACAACATTCAATCTGTAATATAAATCTTCTCTGAAACGATTATTATTAACTTCATTAGCTAAATTTTTATTTGTTGCAGCAATAATTCTAACATTAACAGATATTTTTTCTGTTCTACCAATTTTTTCAATTTCTCCTTCCTGTATTACTCGTAATAATTTAACCTGAGCTGAAGGAGGAAGTTCAGCAACTTCATCTAAAAAGATTGTACCATTATTTGCAATTTCAAACAAGCCGGCTTTACTACCACTTGCCCCGGTAAAAGAACCTTTTTCAAATCCAAAGAGCTCACTCTCAATTAATTCAGATGGAATGCTTCCACAATTGATTGGTACAAAATTTTCGTACCTTCGCTTACTTTTAAGATGAATATTCCATGCAACTAATTCCTTCCCTGTACCGGATGGACCATTAATTAAAATATTCACATCACTCTTTGCATATTTTTCAATATTTTCTTTTAACTGCAACATTGGTTTCGATTCGCCAATTATTTTTTTTGATTCAAGTAATTTTTCTATACTCTGTTTTAATCTTTTATCTGATTTCAATTTTTGTTTTTCTAATTTCTTTTTTTCATAAGCATTAAAAATGCTTAATATAAAATCTGTGGGTTGATAGATATACTCTTCGATATTTCCGGGATATTTAGTACAATACCAGAAAGCACCTGCCCGCAGTAAATTATTTGCAAAATCATAATTTGTAATATTAATTGTCATTTTAGTAATAACAATGATTTGAATAAGTGGATCGCAATCTTTCATCTTCATAATCAATTCTTCACCCTTGAGGCCACCAGATATTTGATAATCCATAATAACAACATCATATTTATCTGGATAGGCTTTAATGAGCTGAAGAGCTGCCAGACCATTAGAAACAACATCCAGCAGCTTAACTCTCGAGCTATAATAATTGAGAGTATTTTTCACTCTCTTTACATCAAAATCTTCATCTTCTACTAATAAAATGTTTATTTGATCAGTTTTAGTCATTTTAAACACCCTGGTTTTTAATTGTTAGTGTGAATCTACAACCACCTTCAGTTAGATTAATTACATCTATATCCCAGCCACATTTTTCGACAGCCATCTGATAAGCGATATAACAACCATAACCTGAATTTGCACCTTCCAGTTTTTTTGTAGATTCGTTTTCTAAAAATATTCTTTTTATTCCATTTTCATTCACTTCAAGTAATTCTTCTTTAATTCCCACACCATCATCTTCGATAACAATGTAAGACAGATTTGTTCCAGGATCATATTTTGTAGAAATCTTTATTGTAATTGATTTTTTATTTCCATGATCTATGCTATTCTGTATCAATGGTTCAAGTATTTCCCAGATAACAAACTCATTTACATTAACTGGAGGTAATTTTTCATCCAGTTCTACTTTGAAATTAAACATCTCGTTTTTACTTGAAATACGTAAAAAGACATTATCGATAATAAATTTAATAACTTCGTTAATATTTGTACTGAACATTGGATTAATAATTGTATTAATATCCTGGTCATACCACTTCATATCATAAATAATTCTTGAAATAAAATTCGAATAAGTAATTACTCTATTTTTTAGTTCTTCTATTCCATGTGCATTCATTTTACGAACATCTTCTTTAATGAATCCAATTATTTTTTCTGCTTTATGATGAGTATGATAAATACGTTTTGTAAATAGCGATTCTTTTTCGAGTCTTATTTGTTTCTTAATATTTTCCTGATGTTCTTCATAAAATTTTTGTAAAGCTTCGTTACGTTCTTTTACTGCCTGAGATGATATAACAAAAATTATTATTAAGCCTATAAAAATTAGCGAAGTATAAATCATTGCTACTTTATCGTAACTTGCACGTACTTCTTTTGTGAGAAAAGAAAAATCAGGTGTAATCTTCATATACATTACACCAAGATATTCACCATCGGGTACAAAAGGAACAAGAATATTAAATGTCTTATTGTTTTCAAGAGTACTATAAATAATTTCAGAAGCTTTCATTTTGTCTTTAACTTTCAAAAACAATTTTACTGCTTCGATATGAGCATCTCGATGAGTATCATAAGGTTCGAGTGTGTTTGTTAAGAATTTATATAATTTTTGTCCGCTATCAATTACATATAGTCTGTGGTTTTTTATTAATATCAAACTAATATCTTCAACACTTTTTTGAATAAGTTGTTGTTTAAAAATTACATTAAAGGAATATGTTATTCGTCTTTCATCGTATTCGCTTTGTGGTTTTTCCATAAACAAATTTTCATAAAGTAATTCCATACTTGTAGAAGTAACAATAGCCAATCGTTCAGCAGAATATTTTTGATACCATGACTGAGTTTCTACAAGAAAATCGTTTAGCGAAGATTTTTGAACTAACGCCATTATAATTTGAAATACAATAAGAATAAACAGAAATGCTGTTATATGTTTAATTTCAAATCGATATTTAGAAAATTTATTTTTTACTTTTTGCCTTACCATAAAATCTAATTAAAGTTAATATTCTTTAATAATATTTTTTTCGTACTGAATTGCATTGGTTGCTCTTGAAAGAGCTTCTTTAACACTAATCTTTTTTAATAATGCTTGTTCAAAGTAATAAGACATTATTTTAGAGTATCTTGTATATTCTTCGTGTGCAGGACGATGAATACCTGTATTAAGAAGTTTCCGAATTTCGATGAACTCAGGATATTTTTTAATAAAAGAAGAATCTTCATAAAACTTTCTTAAAACCGGGTAATGGCCGCTTAATCGATAAAATGTTTCCTGTGATTTTTCACTTAAAAGAAATTTAACAAAATTAACCGCTTCTTCCTTTTTATCTGAAAATTTAGAAACCATGAGATTCCAGCCACCTATTATTGATACCGGTCTACCATTTTTAAAATGAGGTAGAGGTGCTTTTCGTAAATATTTTTCTTTTGTTGAATCAAAAGGATTTTCTTTAAAATCTTTATCGTAACTTGGCCATCCTCTAATAAATAAACCATCGTTTTTTATATAGTATGCATAGCTTGGAATTTCTGTAAATTTAATTACTTCTTTTGGAGTAATCTTATATTTATAAATAAAATCTATAAGTGTCTGGAGTGCTTTTTCTGCTTCGGGTTTATCAAGGTTAAATCCATATTGATGAAAATAATCTGGATTCTGGCTGAGTAATAATTCCATAAAACTACATATAAAACCTTCATAATCAGCAGCTGGATAAATATAATAAAGACTATCGAATTTTAATTTTTCTTTCAGCTCAATAAATTCTTCCCATGTAATTTTATTTTGAATCTTCTTTATTATTTCTTCTCCATTTTTAAATTTTTTCAAAATATCTTCTCGATAATAAAGGACTCCCTGAACTCTATTGAGTGGCACAGCTACAAGTTCACCATTGGAATAGCATGATTCTAAGGCTAAGGGTAATATTTTTTTCTTTTCTTCATCTGTAAAATATTTATCAAGAGGTTCACACCATTTTGCAAATCTCTGTACCCAGATTATATCAACTGCAAAAATGTCAATTCCATCTCCTGTACCTCTTAAAGAACGAGCAAGAACTTCTTTTCTTTCATTGGTACTAAAATCAAAATTCGGGAAATCAATAGGGATTACTTTTACTTTACCAGCCATTAGTTTGTTATACTCATTTATCAAAACACGATGTGCTGCAGTGATTCTATCTGCAAAATAAATTTCAGTAACTGAGTTTTCTGGTTGATATCTTTGAAAATAATAAATTAACAAATAGACCAAAGCTAAAAACAGAAGAAGTCCAAAACCCCATTTTTGTTTTATGCTAACCATTTTATAACCAATTATTTTACTTTATTTTGGCTGTTCATTAAAATTCCACTATCTCAATATTTTATTAAAATTAACTTTTATTTATTTTTTATTTCTTTGCATAGCTTCTTTGAAAAATTGTCCGCATTCAGTAAGCTCAAAAGTTTTCCAGGATTTTATCATACTTGGATACCATTCTGGATCAAAAACCCATGCAATCCAGCTAATTCCTTTTGATTCAAGATAATTTATTATTGCATTACCATATTCACCATTTGCATTGATTGATTCATCACCAAGAGTAAAACCAATTTCTGTTGCAATTATAGGATATTGACTTGCAGCAAATCCAAAATTTTCTTCCCACTTTGGTTCCCATGGTTTTGTTCTTTTATGAGGATATGGATGAGTTACATAAGCAATATTTTCTGCATTGATTGGTTCGACAAGAAGAGGAGTTAAATCATAAGCCCAATCAAAACCAGCAACAAGTGGAATTGTTTCTTTATCGTAAGCTCTAATTAACTTAATAATATTTTCATTTGTTTTTTTCCAATCACTCCAGGAAGCAACTCCAAGTTGATTAAAATAAAGTGTTGGTTCATTAAACAATTCGTAAAATGCTATTGTGTTATTTTCACTGTATCTTTTAGCTATTGTTCGCCAGAATTCATATGTTTCTTTTTTTGTGGTTTCATACATTGGATCCTGGAATAATTCCATTTCAAGATTACCGATTGTATGCCAATCAATTATAATGTACATTTCAAGTTCTGTACACCATTTAACAGCGTCATCAATTAGTTTAATATATTTTTCTGGAGTTCTTTCTCGCCATGCTACTGGATGAACAGGAATTCTTACAATTGTTGCTCCAAGTTCTTTTACTTTTTCAAAAATCTTTTTACTCCATTGTCCTTGATTTTCAATTTTATCTGGATCCGAAATTGATAATCCACGGAATAAAATTGTATCTCCTTTCTCTGTAACAAATTTATTCCCTTTTACTTTAATTAATGGAAGTTTTTTATTATCTGGACTTTCATATTGTTTATTTAAGTATTGTTCATTCCACCACGCACGATATTTTGGTTGTTGTGCATTTGCAAATTGAATCTGGAGTAATAAAAGCAATATCAAGATTTTTAAGATCATTTTTTTCATGATTAAACCCTTTTCAATTTATTCATCCCAATTATCTGTTCTAAAAGAAGAAGCAGGCAAACCTGCTGCTTTATTAAACAAAGTTGCTTCTGAAGTATTATCCCAGCAATAACGTACAGCAACTGGATTTTTTATTTCTGGATTATATACAATTAATTTTTTCCCTTTCACTTTTACTTCTGCTTTTTTGAATACTTTATCTTTACCAGCTATTAAAAAATTATTATTACCATTTCTTTCTTTTATAATAAGTCCACCGTCTGCATAATCAAAGCTTAATTCAATTTTGTCATTTAAAATTTTCATTGATTTATAAATTGGTCCAGAATAAAAGAATTTTTTATTGTAATCTTTTGCAAGTGCCCAGAGTGCCAGTCGCACTCCAACATCTTTTTTATTTCCAGGATGAATGTTTTCTGGATTACCGATATCAAGAGTTACAACCATTCCAGTTTTAGGTACTTTGAGAGTTTTAAGTTGTGCTTCTCTTAATTTTTGAGATTGAGTTTGTTCTCCGTAATTATAAGGTGCAATTTGAACATAATAGAAAGGAAAATTTCCCTGTTTCCAATCGTCACGCCAGTTTTTAATCATTAAAGGAAAGAGAGTTTTATAAAGCTCAGGATTTCCTGTATTGGATTCACCCTGATACCAGATTACACCTTTTATTCGATAAGGGATTAATGGTGCAATCATTGCATTATAAAGTGTAGTGGGAGTATATGCAGATAAATCGACAGAAAGTTTTGGTCTTTGATAATATTCTTCACTAATTACATCAAATACATAATACTTTCCTCCTGAATATTCTGCGACTGGCAAATATTTCCATAAACCAGATAGCGAAATAAATTCTGAAGAATCTTTGGGATAAATTTTCATTTTTTCTTTTGCACCCCAGATTCCACCACCACCCTGATTATCAATTACACGAACTGCAATCAATAGTTCTTTATTGTTTACAATATTTGATGGAATGGTATAAATTCTATCTTCCTGCCAGAAGCCTTCTTCTTCGTAGCCTCCTACTTTAATTCCATTTACAAATGTTGCATCGATATCATCAATTGGACCAAGTTCAAGTTTAAGCTCTTTATTAATCCATGATTCTGGTATTTCAATTTTTTTTCTGAACCATATTACACCATCAAAATTTCCAACTTCTGTTCTTTCCCATGTTGTTGGAAGATTCATTTCTTTCCATTTGCTATCATCAAAATCAATTTTGGAACAGATTGAATCTTTAAAATCGACATTCTTCCACTTTTCTTCTCTTGTTGATATATCTACAATTGGCTTTGTAGCAAGCCATTCTTTTAATTTAATAATTTCGTCTTTACTCTTTTCCAGTTGTTCAACAATAGTTTTGTAATCATCGACTTGTGAAATGTATTTTCCACCTGTCCATGCTTCTACAGGTGTACCTCCCCAGCTTGAATGAATAAGTCCAATTGGAACTTTTAGTTCATCATATAACTTTTTACCAAAGAAATATGCAGTTGCACTAAACTTACTTGCTGTTTCTGGATTAGATTCTTCCCATTTTCCTTCGCAATTAAATTCTGGTTTTGTAGATATTGCACGCGTAACAGTAAAGAATCTAATATTCGGGTTAGTAGCATTTTTAATTTCTTCTCTTGCACCAAATATTGTATCTCTTGGTGGCCATCCTGCAAGTGGCATTTCCATATTTGATTGTCCCGAACACAACCAGACTTCACCTATCATAATATTTTTGTAAATAACTGTAGTATCATCTGTTTGAATTTTCATTTCATATGGACCACCTGCTTTTGGTGTTTTAATCTTAAGAATCCAGTTTCCATCTTTATTAACATTTGTAATTGCTTTTTGCTTCCAGCCAGTCTCTACTTTAATTTTTGATCCTGGTGTAGCCTTCCCCCAAATCGGAACAAAAGATTTCTGTTGTAAAACCATATTATCAGAAAATATTGATGGCATCTCAAAATTTTTCTTGTTACCATTTTGAGCATTAATAATTGAAATAGTCAGAAGAAAGAGAAGGTATTTTTTCATAAAATTCCTCACAGTTTATTTATTCCAAAAAACATTTTTACTCCTTCATACAAAGCTGGCTCCCAAACAGTATAATGATCTTTCCCTGCATCAATATATGATTTCATATAAAAATTTTTATAATTCCTTTTCTGAAGAATATCAATTAAATCTTTAAATGGATCTAAGAAACGTTCTGGATCTTCATTGCCTCCTACTGCCATATATAAATTTACTTCTAATTCTTTTGTTCTGGAATAGAGAATTTTTTCAAGGTCAAATAAATCAAGATATTGATTATTATAGAAAGTCTTTTCTTTTGCTGCAGGACTGACAATAATGTAATTATTGAATACATTTTTTGTTTTATCTACATAATTAAAAAGTGCATACATTCCAAAAAATCCTCCAAAAGAAGAACCCCACAAAGTTCTTTCATTTGTTACACGATATTTATTTTCTATATGGGGAATTAATTCATCGCAAATAAAATTGAGAAATTTATCTGCATGCTCAATTAGATCTCTTTTTCTTATAATATTGGGATTATAAGAATCAGGATAACCAATACCAACTATTACCAACTCTTTAATTACTTTCTGCTTCGATAACTCATGAATGGTTTTGTGTTGATCTCTTCTCCAGTTTCCATCAGTTAGAAATAGAACCGGATATTTTTGATTTGTATTTTTTGAATAGCTTTCCGGGAATGAAATATCAATTTGAAAAGTATCTTTTACATTTTCCGAGAACATCTTGAAACTTATCATTAAAGTAGAATTTTCTTCAAGCACATTACAGTCCTGAGCAAATAATATTAAAACAAAAATAAAATTAAATTTCATCAAGTATAATAGTTGCATAATTTTAATCTATGGTTGATATTTAATTTCAACCCTGCTTATTTGAACACCTTCATTAATGATAATTTTTACAAACTTAGAATTTTCCGGGATATTAGTTGCAGTATATCTTACAGCATCAAAAAAGTTATAATCATTCTTCCCGAATTTAAATATTTGTTTATCAATGCTTACCTCCTCAAGATTATCGAGATTATTCCCGGCTTCTATTTTGATATCACCATCGTCAGATAAAAAGAACTCAACTTTTATTTCAGAAATATTCATTGGCGATTTATAAATCAAATAGCTCCCATCTTTTCCTGTTAATCTACTACGATCTTCTTTTGCACGACGTATATCCTGATAGGTTAAGAGTTTAAATTCACCATCTTTTTGAAAAACTTTATCAAAGTTCTCCATTTCATCAACAATTTTCTTGAATTTGACTTTTACCGGGCCAACAATATTTGAATAATCAGAAATACCTGATTCATTTTTTGCAGCAATCCTGTAAAAGTATCTTTTATCAAACTCAGCTGTTTCATCATTAAATAAAGGACGATATTGATATTTAGCATCATCAACATTATCAGCAATAACTTCCCATTCATCCGAGTCTTCTTCTCTTCTTTCAATAATATAAGATTCTGCCCCTGCTGAACCCTGCCATGATATTTGAGAAACATCATCAAATTCAAAAAGTACTGGTGGCTCTGGCACTGGAAGCATTGGGACTGTTTTACCATCTATCTGATATGCTTTTTCTCTAACCATATTTAAAATTAATTTTTCGTTATACCATTCACCACTCGAAAAACCTGGCCAGCGATAAGCACTAACTTTATTATATTCATAATGATTATAAAAACCTCCTTCTCGATTTCTAAATCTTAAGCTCCATAATAAACCACCAACTAATCCCTGATTAATAATTGTATCCATGATTGCTCTTATTTCCTGTGTAGGTACAATTCCAAATTCACCAACAAAATAAGGTTTTTTTCCTCTTGCCAATTTCTGGTTTGCAACTATTTTTTCGAGATTGGATTTTGTATCTCTATAATGATGTGTTGTTACTACATCAATATTTGTATCCTGTATTGCTTCGATAGATAAATCAGGTGAATTTCTTCCTTCAATTACAAGATGGTTTTTATCCAGACTTTTAATATAAGCTGCAATTTCTTTTGTCCATTCATAAGGTGCATTTAATTCATTTCCAGTTTCCCAGCCAAATATTGCTTTATCGTCTTTGTATAATACTCCAGTAAAAGTATTTTTTCTATTAATAACAAATTCAATTGTTTTTTTGAAATCAGAAATAATTTCGGGATCACTCCAGAATGCATCTCTATCTTTACCTCTAAACGATGCATATTCTTTTGGTCCACCCCACCAGTGCCAGTTATCAACAAGTGGTATAATAATTCTTATCCCAATTTCATTTGCAATTTGAAGAACTTTATCAAGTGCTTTGAATGCTTCCTCATTAAATTTACCTGGACCTTCCACATGTCTTATAATATCTGGAGTATCAATATCTCTACGTACAGAGAGAACATAAATTCTAACTACTTTACCATTAAGATGTTTTATTGCGGTTAATGCATCACGAATTTCGAATTCATCAGGCAATCTCCATGGATTTGTCGAATCGAACGGCAAGTAATCTTCGATGTAGTGAAGATTTGGAATATTAAATGAAATAAACCGTAACTCTTTTCCATTATCATAAAGTTTATCATTTTTTCTTTCTACAAATGTTGTAAACTTACTATCAGAAGAGTAAACAAATGAATAACTTATCAATAATGTTATTAGCAGAATTAATCTTTTTTTCATAATAAATCTCTGTTTAATTATAAAGTTATATTTAGTTTCATGAAAACCTTTTAATTACTATGTAATGCCAAAACTATGCCGATAGTTTTATTTATTAATAAAATAAATTTTCAAAATACTTGCATAATTCACTTTATTATTTTAATAAAATTATTATCATATTGTAAAAAATACACTAATAAAATCAATAAATTATCAATACTTTTTTTAGCATAAAATTTGACTATATACTAATAACATTTACTGGTACTATGGAAAACAATTTAATAATCAAAAACGAAATGCTTGAACAATTAAAAAATAATTTATTAGAAAAATGGTATCCACTGGCTATTGATAAAGAGTTTGGTGGATATTTTACAAATATTTCTTATGATTTTAAAATTATGCCTTCTCAAGAAAAAATGATTGTAACACAAGCAAGACACATGTGGACTACAGCAAAAGCCGCAAAATTTTTTGATAGCAATCAATATTATGATTATTCTCTCCATGGTTTTAAATTCTTGATTGAAAAGATGTGGGACGACAAATACGGTGGATTCTATCAAATAAGAAGTAGAGAAGGAAATTCTTGCGATGTTGAAGGCTGGTTTGATGAAAAAAGGGCATATGGAAATGCATTTGCAATTTATGGATTGGCTGCACTTTATAATATTACAAAAGATAAAGTAATTCTCGATGCCGCAATATCTGCATTTGAATGGCTGGATCAACATGCCTACGATCCTGAATTTAAAGGTTATTTTCAGTTTCTTACACGAGAAGGAATTCCATTCGATAAAAATAGTTCATACAAAACAAAAGCAACAGATGCAATCGAAGTTGGTTACAAAGATCAAAATTCATCAATTCATTTACTCGAAGCTTTTACCGAATTATATCATGTCTGGAAAAATGAAAAATTATATAATCGATTATTTGAACTTCTGCATCTTATTCGTGATGTTATAACAACACCTAAAGGTTACCTTCAATTGTTTTTTGAAAGAGACTGGAAACCAGTTTCATTTAGAAATGCTCCAGAAGAAATTCGAAAAGCAAATTATAGATTAGATCATGTGTCGTTTGGACACGATTATGAAACTGCTTATTTAATGCTCGAAGCTTCTTATGCACTTGGTCTGGAAAATGACATCGAAACTTTACGTGTAGCAAAAAGAATGTTAGATCATGCTATTGAAAATGGCTGGGACGAAAAAAATGGTGGCTTTTTTGATGAAGGATATTACTTCTCTGGAGATAACAAATGTAAAATAATTAAAGACACAAAAAATTGGTGGGCACAGGCAGAAGCTTTAAATGCTCTTTTGCTTTTCTCTCGAATCTTTCCTAAAGAAAAAAAATATTATAAACTTTTTCTTAAAGAATGGGAATATGTTAATAAGTATCTAATAGATCACACTTATGGCGATTGGTACTGGGGCAGCCTCGAAAAAGAACCACATTATAGAACAGAACCAAAAGGAAATATCTGGAAAGCAACTTATCATAATGGACGTGCTTTAATGAATTGCATAACAATATTATCAAATGACGATTGTGAACTGTATAAACTCAATAGCTTTAGAAAAATAAAAGATGAATTTGAAAATTTCATTGATCACTGGAAAAACATTGCAACTAATTTATAGCATAAACATGAAACAATTATTCTTGTCATTCTTCTTTGTTTATATTCTAATCTTGGCACAAGAACCTCTAATTCAAAATCCTTATGGAAGAAATTATACTTTTCTAAATGGCAAATGGAAGTTTGAAGTTGATCCATACAAAAGCGGTAAAAAAAATGAATGGTATGAAGGAATTTTTATGGATCGAAAACAAAATTATAAATGGGAAAGGATTGAATATAATTTTGACAAAAGTAAAACTATTTATGTACCTGGTGACTGGAATTCTCAATCTGAAAAATTATTTTATTACGAAGGTTTGTTATGGTACAGAAAAATTTTTGACTATAAAAAATCGAATCCAACAAATAGAATTTTTATTTATGTAGGTGCTGCAAATTATGAGGCAGAAATTTTTTTGAATGGACATACAATTGGCTCGCACAAAGGTGGTTTTACACCATTTAATTTTGAAATCACCAATTACATTAAAGAAAAAGATAACTCACTTTTTATAAGTGTTGATAATGAAAGAAAAGCTGAATATCTACCTGCATTAAAAACTGATTGGTGGAATTATGGTGGTTTAAACAGAGATGTGATGTTAATCGAACTTCCTTCTACATTTATTCGAGACTATTTTATTCAATTGAAAAAAGATTCTGATAAAGAAATAGAAGGCTATGTTAAATTAGATGGCAATAAACTGGTTCAAAAAATTTTAATTGAAATACCTGAATTAAGAATTCAAAAAGAATTTTCAACTGATGAAAATGGAGTTGCACATATATCTTTAAAAACAGAAAATATTTCTTTGTGGTCGCCAGAAAATCCAAAACTTTATCAGGTAATAATAAAATCAAACGAAGATGAAATAAAAGACGAAATAGGATTTAGAAGAATTGAAGTAAAGGGAAATAAAATTTATTTAAACAATAAACCTGTTTTTTTAAAAGGAATAAATATACACGAAGAAAATCCAATAAGAGGCAATCGAGCTTATAATATTGATGATGCAAAAATGCTTTTAAACTGGGCAAAGGAACTGGGATGTAATTTTGTTAGACTTGCTCATTATCCACATAATGAATTTATGACTAAGATTTCAGATAAATTAGGTTTAATGGTCTGGTCAGAAATTCCAGTTTACTGGTCAATCGATTGGAATAATCCCATAACTCTAAATTATGCAAAACAACAACTTGAAGAGATGATTCAAAGAGATAAAAATAGAGCATCAATAATTATATGGTCTGTTGGAAATGAAACTCCCAATACACCACAAAGACACAATTTTATAAAAGCATTGTGTGAGCATGTAAGACAATTTGATAAAACACGATTAATTAGCAAAGCATTTAATTCATTCTATGAAAGAAAAGAAAATAGTTTCACAAAAATATTTGATGATTCAACTGCTAATTTAATGGATGTTATTGGACTAAACGAATATGTAGGATGGTATGATGGATTACCAGATAAATGCTTAAAAACAAAATGGGAAATTAATTTTAATAAGCCAGTTATTATTTCAGAATTTGGTGCTGGCTGTTTATATGGCTTACATGGAGATTCATTAACAATATGGACAGAAGAATATCAGGAAGATTTTTATAAGAAAAGTCTTGAAATGATTTCAAGGATTCCAAATTTAATTGGGATCTGTCCCTGGATACTTGCAGACTTCCGTTCGCCTACAAGATTACTACCAGAGATTCAGGATGGCTGGAATAGGAAAGGATTAATCTCAGAGAAAGGTTACAAGAAGAAAGCATATTATGTTCTGAAAAAATTTTATGAAACCATCAGATAAACATCTTTATAATTTTTGATATAAATTATTTAATAAGCTTTTTTAATTTTTCTATTTCATCTCTTAAATAAGCTGCTCTTTCAAATTCAAGATCGCGTGCTGCAGCATACATTTCTTCTGTCATCTGCTCAATTAATTCTTTTCTCTGTTCATTTGACATATATTTAATTACTGGTTCAACAACTTTTAAAATAGTTGCTTCTTCTCTTTCATAATCTTTCTTTCTTACATCGGCAATTGATGTAGAAGATAAAATTTCTTCAACGCTTTTATAAATAGTTTTTGGTGTGATACCATGTTTTTCGTTGTATTCCTGTTGAAGCTTTCTTCTTCTATTAGTTTCTTCAATAGTTTTACGCATCGATTCTGTAATTGTATCTGCATACATAATAACTTTTCCATTAACATTACGAGCAGTTCTACCAGCTGTTTGCATAAGTGATCTTTCACTTCTTAAAAATCCTTCTTTATCAGCATCAAGAATTGCAACAAGAGAAACTTCTGGTAAATCAAGTCCTTCTCTTAAAAGATTTACACCAACAAGAACATCAAAATCACCCATTCTTAAATCTCTTATAATCTCCACTCTTTCCAGAGCATCAATATCACTGTGGATATATCTAACTTTAATATTAAGTTTATCGAGATAATCAGTTAAGTCCTCTGCCATTTTCTTAGTTAATGTAGTTACAAGTACTCTTTCTTTTCTTTCTGCTCGTTTTCTTATTTCACCAATTAAATCATCAATTTGATTTTTTACTGGACGCACTTCAATTTCGGGATCTATCAATCCAGTAGGTCTAATAATTTGTTCAACATAAACGCCGCCACTTTTTTCAAGCTCATAATCACCTGGAGTTGCACTTACATAGATTACCTGATTAATTAACTCTTCGAATTCTTCGAATTTAAGTGGACGATTATCCAGAGCAGAAGGAAGTCTAAATCCATATTCAACAAGAGTTTCTTTTCTGGAACGATCTCCATTATACATTCCTCTTATTTGGGGAATTGTAACGTGTGATTCATCAATAATTAAAAGATAATCTTTTGGGAAGTAATCAAATAAACAATATGGTCGAGAACCTGGTGGTCTTCCATCGAGATGACGTGAATAATTTTCAATTCCTGAACAATAACCTATTTCTCTCATCATTTCAATATCGAATCTTGTTCTTTGTTCAAGTCTTTGAGCTTCAACATATTTTTCTTGTGACCAGAAATACTTTAATCTTTCTTTTAGTTCTTCTTCGATTGATTGTATTGCTTTATTTATTCTGTCTTTTGTTGTAACAAAATATTTAGCTGGATAAATTGGAACAGATTCAACTTCTCTTATTACTCTACCAGTAATTGAATCTATGATTGAAAGTTTTTCGATTTCATCATCCCAGAATTCAACACGAACAGCTTCTTCATATTGATATGCTGGAATAATTTCAATAACATCTCCGCGTGCTCTAAATGAACCTCTGGAAAAATCTGTATCGTTTCTTGTAAAATAAATATCAATCAAATTTCTCATTAATTGTTTTCTATCGATCTTTTGACCTTTCCTTAAAAACAAAATTTGACGGGCATATTCATCTGGTGCTCCAATACCATATATGCACGATACACTGGCAACTATTATAACATCTCGCCTTCCTTCGATTAATGCAGTTGTTGCTTTAAGTCTAAGTCTATCAATTTCTTCATTTATAGAAAAATCTTTTTCAATATATAAATCTCTTTTAACCACATAAGCTTCAGGTTGATAGTAATCATAATAGCTGATAAAAAATTCTACAGCATTATTTGGAAAGAATGATTTGAACTCAGAATAAAGTTGTGCTGCAAGTGTTTTGTTATGTGAAATAACAAGTGTAGGTTTATTTATTTCTTTAATTACGTGCGACATTGTAAAAGTTTTGCCACTACCTGTAACTCCAAGCAGAACCTGATGCTTTACTCCTTTCCTTAATCCTTCAACAAGTTCCTTTATTGCTTTTGGTTGATCGCCAGCAGGTTCATAATTTGAAACTAATTCGAATCTATCCATTTTTTTATTAATTATAATTAAAGACTAAATTAAAATATATCAAAATTGAAATACTAATTTAAAGAAGGGAAAAATTTTTACTTATAAATTCGCTAATTAAAAATTATTCCAAATTTATTTTAGCTTATTCTCCCGAATCGCTCTTTGATAAAACCTCCATCTCTTTATCATACAATTCTTTATACTTAATAAGTGCTTTTAATATAGCTTTAGCAATTTCAAGCTGTCCCTTAAAACTTTTTAAATAAGCTTCATCTTTTGGATTTGAAAGATATCCTGTTTCAATTAAAACTGAAGGCATAGAAGCTCCTACAAGCACATAAAATCCAGCCTGTTTAATTCCATTTGAAGGAATACCAACATTTTTTTCCCATTCTTGATTTAATAAATCTGAAAACCTTTCTGAATATCTCATATATTGAGAATGTGCCATAGTCACAAGAATAAAATTTTCATCAGTTAATTGTTGATATCTTTCAGGATTGTCTTCATACTTAATCACACTATTTTCAAATTCTGCTATAGCAATGGCTTCTTTTGTTCTACCAGGTCTTAAAAGATAAACCTCAAAACCTCTACTGGAAATATTTCTCTGGGGAGTAGAATTACAATGAATAGATATAAACAACTTTCCATTTGCTGAATTAGCAATTTTACCTCGCTTATATAATTCCACAAATTCGTCTGTCTTTCTTGTATATACAACTCTCACAGAAGGAAGATTCTCTTCAATTAATTTACCAAGTTTTAATGCAATACCAAGATTAATATCTTTTTCTTTAGTTCCATTTAAACTAATTGCACCTGGATCTTTACCTCCGTGACCAGGATCTATTACAACAACATCGAATTGCCATTTATTCACATTATCGTTTGATCTTTTTATTCTTTCTTTAAAATTCTTATCGTGAATTGTCAAAATAATATCATTTGTATTTTCATCCTGAAAAATTTCTATACTGGAATAACCTTCATTCAAATTGAATTCAAGCTGACTGCTTCGACTTGATGTTAAAACTAAATTACATTGTTTTACAAAACCTACAGGTAAAACATTCTTTGTTAGCTCGGGATTGATTGTTGTATTTGTAAAAAAGACATATAAAATATTATCGTGGATTGAGTGTCTTGGTAGAATTATTTTTTTATTCGACTTAAGTCTAATTAAAGTACCATTAATTTTGTCTTCTATTGAAAGTGCATAAATATCGTATCTGGTTTTATTAAATCTGGAGTAATTATTTGCATCAAGATTATTATTAGACTTTTCATTTGAATCTGATGATTTAATAATTAATGTTTTTGTTTTAGAATTGAACTCAACTTTTTTATTAATTGCATCACTTAAATAATCTTTCAAAAAAACTATTGGAACATAAATATCATCATTAATTAAAATTGTTTGAACCGGCAATTGATATATTAATTGCGAATTATCACTTTTCTTTGTAAACACAACAAAATAACTATTAGCCGTAATCTTTAGATTATAATCCGGCAGTTTAATTTCGATTTTTTTTGTTTCAGGATTATAGTAATAATTTGATGAAATAGCCTTTGCTAATTGACTGGAAGAAACAAAAATATTTCCATTTTTTGTTACACAGGAAAGAGTAAAATTTTTACCATCTATCTCGGCAGAAATTTTTAAGATCTTTTGAGGATAGATTTCAATAATAATTGAAAAAAAAATTAAGAATATGATTTTATAAAACTTCATATTAATCAACCAATGAAAGGGATAAAAAAACCAGTATGCTTTTTATAATTCACAAATTCATCCTTAAAGTATTTTTGAAGAATTTTCTCTTCATAAATTGCACGCATTATAAAAAGTGGTATTTCAATTAAAATAACTATAGGGATAATCAAGTAATTTAATAAAGCAATGCCAGCACCCAGATCACTTAATATTTGAGATAAATATTGAGGATGCCTGATAAATTTATAAATCCCTTTTTTAATTAATTTATGGTCTTTTAGAATGATAATATCCTGTGTATAATAGTCTCCAAGGGCTTTGAAAGCGAAAACCTGTAACCATGAGAACAAAACAAATAATAAAAGTCCCACCACACGAATAGTAAGATATTTTTCATCATTTATAGCCTGTAGATTTCCTACATTAAAAATGCCCAGAATAATCAAAACAAGTACTAATGCTGCAATATTTGTCGGCAATTTTTGAAGATAAGTATTGGGTCGTTCTACAACTTTAGTTAAAGATATTTTTAAACCTTTCTTAGTACCACTCCAGTTAGCACTTATAGTTGCAACAAGGTTAATAGCAATAAGTAAGTTAATGGCATCCATATATTTATTATCTTTTATAAATGTGAGAATTTTTACCAGTTAAAATTACGGATATAATCTACAACATTAAAAAATATGAAGAAAATCACATTAAGATTTATAGCACAATATTTGTATGGCAATAATAATATAATTTAATTAATTTTTAATTGAGATAAATGGTGATACTATGAATACAGGTCAGATGTTATTAACAATTGGGGCAATATTTCTTTTAAGTACAGTAATATTGAATGTTAATAGAGGCTTATTAACCACAAACACAACCATGATTACAAATCGCTATGGAATAATGGCAACATCTCTGGCAACTTCGATGATTGAACGAGCAATCAGTAAAGCATTCGATGAAAAAACAGACACTGCAGA
Source organism: Rosettibacter firmus (assembly GCF_036860695.1). Classification (NCBI taxonomy): domain Bacteria; kingdom Pseudomonadati; phylum Ignavibacteriota; class Ignavibacteria; order Ignavibacteriales; family Melioribacteraceae; genus Rosettibacter; species Rosettibacter firmus. The sequence goes on from NZ_JAYKGJ010000004.1 coordinate 148,220, forward strand.
AGTAACAAGCTTAAATCAACTAACGTTACCACAAAATCTTGGTCTTGATCCCGGTGAAAATAGAAACGATCCAAATTTATTTGATGATTTTGATGATTTTAATTGTTATCGTACCATTCCTCAAAGAGATTCTCTAATACTTGACCAGAATGATCCTTCAAAAAGAATATACTTCAATACCTATTGCCAGGTAGATTATGTAGATCAGAATAATCCAGACTTAATAAAAAATCAAAGAACATGGCATAAAAGAATTAAAGTTCTTGTAACAAGTGAAGCTATGGAAGATACAATTAGAATGTCGACAGTTTATAGTTACTGGAGATTTAAATAATGGGATTCAGTACACTTATTGACATACTTGGTTCAACTATTATTGGTGGTTTGCTATTACTAATTCTTTTACGTATGAATGATACTGCTGTAGAAAACAATTATTTATTTAGTGGCGAAAAAATAGTTCAGCAGAACTTACTGGATATTGTTAGACTTATAGAATATGATTTTACAAAAATTGGTTATTGCAAAGATTGGACAAAAATACCTGATCCAGCAAAAGCTATAATCAGTGCAACTGATACAAGCATTTCATTTTTAACAGATGTTGCTGTAAGTCAGGGAAATTTAGAAGGTGATGGAGTTCCAGATACTTTAAAATATTACTTAGGAACTAAAGAAGAACTTTCTTCTACTCCAAATCCAAATGATCGTATCTTATATCGAGTTGTAAATAACCAAACCGCACGAGGTTCTAATTTAGGTGTTACTCAATTCAAATTAACTTATTTTGATGCACTGGGAGATACTTTACATCCTAATGAAATGCCAGCATCTCCTCCATTAGGAATTTGTACAATACAAATTGATGTTGCTGTTGAAAATCCAGCTGCATACGGAGATGATTATTCTTCTGAAAGAAAAGTTATCTGGCGTCAGATAAGATTAGCAGCAAGAAATTTAAAGACAAGATAACGAGGTGAAATATGGGAGGTAAAGGAGCTCTTTTGCTTGTACTTGGATTCAGTTTAATCTTTATGGTTGCTGGCAGAAATTATAATAATATGGCTACAAGTACTGTAGAATCATTTGCAGATTACTATTATAATTCTAAAGCACATGCATATGCAGCTGCTGGGATAAATTTAGCAGCAAATCAATTATATCTAAATAACTCTCTTCCAGATGGTACCTTTAACTACACTTTGCATGATTCTCCATTAGACTTTGGTAATATAACTGTTACACTTACAACAATTGATGCATTCAAAAGAATTAGACAATTAGTATCTACTGCTGAGTATCAGGGTCATACTTATACTATAAAAGTTCTATTCCAGCCCAGCTCATTTGCAAAGTATGCATATTTTTCAGATACCGAAGGTGCAAATATATGGTGGACTACAAGAGATACCGTCTGGGGTCCATTCCATACTAATGGTCAATTAAGAGTTGCAGACGAACCAGTATTTTATGGAAAAGTTACAATTGATGGTAGTTTAGTGAAATATAGTAACCGTGCAAATCCCAAATTCTATGGAGGTTTTGAAACAGGTGTTCACCAGGATATTCCGGAAAATGGCGTTAGTTTAGTTGGAAGTGCTGCAGCTTCCGGTGGAAAAGTGATTACCAACAAAAGCTTGGTCTACCTGGAATTTAGAGGTGATAGTATTCGTTATCGTTATAGCTCAACTGGCTCATGGACATATGTATTAGCATCTCAATTTGCTCCGAATGGAATTATTTACATTGATAATTCTGAAGTTCATATAAGTGGTACTGTTAAAGGTCAGTATACAATTGCAGCTTCTGGTATTGGAGGTAATAGAGGCAAAATTTATCTTGACAATGATATAGTTTATTATTCTGATCCGAGAACTAATCCAAATTCTACAGATATGCTTGGTATTGTAGCTGAAAGAGACGTTGTTATTACAGATAATACAGCAAATCGTTCTGATATAAACATACAAGCTGCAATTTATGCTCAGCGAGGTTCATTTACTGCAGAGAATTATAACACAAGACCACCGAGTGGTTTTATAAATCTTTATGGTGGTATAACACAATACACCCGTGGTCCAGTTGGTATTTTTCATGAATCACGTGGTCAAATTTATATTGATAACGGATTCAGTAAAAAATATCGTTATGATAATAGATTTATGCTTGCAAGTCCACCTGCATTCCCCGGTACAGGAAATATGGAAATTGTCTCCTGGTTCGAATAATTATTTATGTTAACAAATTACTTAATGCCTCATCTATATCTTCATATTTAAATTTATAACCATACTCTAAAGTTCTGCGAGGTATAACTCTAGCACCTTCCAATAATACTAAAGCTAATTCTCCTAAAATAAATCTTAAGAGAAAAGCAGGAATATTTAAATAACAAGGTTTATTCAGATATTTACTTAATATCGATACAAATTCTTTCTGTTTTACTTGAGTGGGTGATACACCATTTAGCACACCTTTAATTTCTGGATTATTTAATGCCATAAGAAAAATTCCAACCGCATCATCAATATGAATCCAGGGAAACCATTGATTACCGCCTGCTATGGTTCCACCAAGATAATAATTGAATTGTTTAATTAACTTTTGTAAGGCACCCCCTTCCTTAGAAAGTACTGTTCCCAATCTTATACTTACTACACGAACATTATAATCTTCAAGTCGTTTAGATTCATTTTCCCAATCATTAACCAGTGATGCTAAAAATCCATTCCCTTTATCAGAATATTCATCAACTTCATCTTCTCTATTTCCATAAAAACCAACCGCCGATGCTGAAATAAAACATTCTGGTTTATTGCCCGTTTCTATTATAGCATTTACTAAAGCTCGAGTTGATAAAATTCTACTATCATATATTTTTCTTTTTACCTTTTTAGTCCATCGTTTTGAGGCAATATTTTCACCTGCTAAATTTATTACTGCATCAGCTTTGTTCAAATATTTTTTCCAGTTAGAATTTTCATAATCCCAGAACACATAGCTTGTTGCACCCTTAATTATTTTTTTTGCTTCTTCTGGTCTTCTTGAAAAAACTATTACATTCTCATTATTTTTAATTAAAGCATTTGAAATATTTCGACCAATTAATCCGGTTGCTCCTGTTACTATTATATTTCTATTCATAATTTAAATTTTCTTAGAATAACATTTTATTTACATTGAAGTTAATAAAAAATATTTACTTTATTATTTACAAATTTTTTAACACCCAAATAAGAGTTTATTTTATGAAAATTGTCATAATAACTTTTTTCTTTGTACTTAATAATATTGTTTACGCTCAATTATTTTCTTTTACTGGACAGGTAAAAGATAAGTTAACTGGTGAAAAATTAAGTTTTGCAAATATTCGTGTTCTGGGAACAACAACTGGAACAGCCGCTAATTCAGAAGGTCTATTCGAGTTGAGACTCAAAAAAGGTGATTACACTTTCATTACATCTTTTATTGGATATAAATCCGATACAACTAAAATTATACTTAATGAAAATAAATTCTTAGAAATTTATCTTGAACCCATTCCTATTAAATTGTCTGATATCACTATACTACCAGGAAAAAATCCTGCACTTGAAATTGTCGAAAAAGCTATCAATTACAGAAAGGAAAGGGATAGTAAATTACACTCTTACATTTTCGATGCTTATACAAAATCATTAATAAAAACCACAAAAGATATTATAGCATCAGATAAAAGTATTGGAATTTCGATAGGTGAAAAAGATACTGGAAAAATTAAAATTACAGGTATTATAGAAAATCAAAGTCGTGGCTATTTTAAAAAACCCAATAAATATAAAGATATAATTGTTGCAAGAAAACAAAGTGCAAATACACCCCCTACAATCAATATACTAACGGGAGGAAGAACAATCCAGAATTTTTATACAAATGACATCAGATTTTTTAATCGACCATTACCAAGTCCAATCTCTGATGAAGCACTTAATTTTTACTACTACATAATTAAAGACACTCTATTCATTGACAATTATAAAGTATACAAAATTTACTTTGAACCTATTGATACATTAAATCCAGGACTTTATGGAGATATTTATTTAATCGATAGTTTATTTGCACTCATAAAAATTGATGCACACATAAACGACGCAGCTAATCCCGGTAAATTGTTTGATAAGATAAATATATTTCAACAATTCACTTCTTTTGATAACAATATTTATATGCCGGTTGATTATCGAATTTTTGTAGAAGGAAACATCTTGGGGCTTTTAAAACTTGGTTTTGAATTAAATACAATTTTTTATAATTACCAGATTAATAGTCATATTGATGATGAAATTTTTGATATGGCATTAATTAGTGTTTTGCCAGATGCTGACAAAAAAGATTCTTCCTACTGGAAATCAAATCAAACAATTCCCAACACTTTTGATGAATTAATGGCTTATAAAAAAATTGATAGTCTTGAACACATAAAACGAAGTTTCTGGCAAAACAATTCTTTATTTAGTCCTCGATGGTATTTTTCTGATATCTATTCAATTACCGCACCACTTGGGATTTATAATTTTAATAAGGTCTCCGGGCATCAACTAAATTTTGGTTTCTTTATTGAAAATGAGCTTGATATGAGATTTAATTCAAATATTAAAATCGCATATGGTTTTTCTGACAAAAAACTAAAAACCAAATTTTTCATTGAATACTTAACTGGAAAATATCGTACAGGTAAAATTTCACTAAACATTTTTAATTATCTCACTGATTTATTTGGTGAAAATATTCCTTATAACAATTTCACTTCTACATTTCTAAGCTTATTTAATAAGTATGATTTTCGTGATTATTATTATTCAAAAGGATGGACATTAAATTTTTATAATGAATTTTTCCCGGTACTTGGTTTGGGAATTGGACTAATTAGTAGAACCGATAATTCTGCTCATAACAACTCTGATTTTTCATTTTTCTATAAATCAAGAAAGTTCAACGAGAACAAACTTATTTATGAAACAAAAATAAATGCTATTACTGCTAATTTTAATATTGATATAAGAAAATACATTGAGAATGGTTACTATCGTCAAAGGATTAATAGAGGAGAATTATTTTCCAGTTTTAATGGTAATGTAATAATTAGTAACAAATCTTTATTAAAAAGTAATAACGAGTTCAAATTATATCAACTGAACTTATCTGGAAATATTCCTTTATTCAAATCAACTTCTTTAGTTTATAATATTCAAAATATTTTTTCCAGTGGTGCTGTTCCTTTTCAAATGATGTATGCTTTAGCAGGTAACATAAACAATGTTGGAAAAAATTTAACTTTCAGAACTATTAGATTGGGAGAAGTATTTGGAGATAAAGGATTAATAATAAATACACAATATAATTTTAATGATGAATTATTTAGATTACTAAAAATCCCTTTTCTTAAAGATTCACAAATTGGTTTATCCTGCCATTTTAACGCCGCATTAATTAGTATTTCAGAGGAAAGTAAATCAATTCTTTCACACTCTTACAAAGAATTTAAACATCCATTCTATGAAATAGGTTTTGGAATAGGGCATCTTTTATTCCCGATTTCAATTGAACTTACGTGGAAATTGAACTATCGTGATAAAAATAATTTTGTATTTGGTGTGAATGTTATTATGCTATAATCTCTTATAATTTCTAAATTGCATTTTTAATTTAATGCTATAATTCATAAATAAATAATTCATTTTTATTTCCTGTTGTAGAATTAAATATATCGGTAAAATTTTTATGAATAAAAGTTTTTTAAAACACTCCTGGAAACCATTAACTTCAGTAGTAATCTGGGGCGGATCTTTTATTGCTACAAAATATTTACTGAGCTATTTAGAACCACTTGCAATAATATTAATAAGACAAATACTGGCTGTAATTTTTTTAACTATTATTGCATCAAAACAGAAAAAAAGTTTTTCAGTTAATCTTCACGATCATACATATATTTTTATTTTATCTTTAATTGCCACTTTCCATTTATGGATTCAATTGAATGGATTAAAATACACAACAGCTTCTAACACTGGATGGATAATCGGCATAACTCCAGTATTTATGACTTTACTTGGTATCATATTCTTTAAGGAAAAAATTACAATCATTCAATTAGCAGGAATTGCAATTTCATTCTTTGGTTTAATTCTCTTAATAAGCAAAGGTGATTTTTCATCAATTGATTTTATATCGAACAAAGGAGATTTTTTAATACTTGCAAGTTCATTTACATGGAGTGTTTATTCACTTGTTAATAAAAAAATTTCTGTTCACTATTCCCCTTTAATGACAATATTATTTTTATTCTTGATGATGTCAATTATACTTTTACCATTTACAATTACTCGTCACAATATCAACTCTATACAAAATCTTTCTTTTCAAAGCTGGATTGCTTTAATATTTCTTGGAATATTCTGTTCTGGATTAGCTTATGTACTCTGGGCAGAAGCAATGAGTGAAATGCAATCTTCCAAAGTTGGAGCATTTCTCTACATCGAACCATTTGTCACTGTATTTACTGCATGGATTATTTTAAAAGAAGAAATTACAGTTCTAACAATGTTAAGTGGAATAGTTATTATACTGGGAGTGATATTAGTTAATAGAAAATAATTTTATTCCAAATAGTAAATCAAATTTCAAATCTTCTACTTAATTATCAGCTTAAAAAATATATATATTACAATAATCCCCCAGACAAAAAAATAACATAGATTAATTTATTTAATTAAATTGTATACAAATAATTCATTAAAAACAGTATTATGAATATAAAATTAGTATTTATAATGCTATTTTTATTTTTACTTCAGATCATTTTTACAAATTGCAAAGACGACGATATGCCAGAACAAGCAGACATAGTAATTATAAATGGTAAAATTCTGACAATGGACAGTACAAATATGTTCGTTGAAGCACTGGCTATTAAGGATAACAAAATTTTATCGGTTGGTACTACAAATGAAATAAAAGAATTTATTGGAAACTCTACACAAATAATTAATCTTAATGGAAAGTTTGCAATGCCAGGTTTTATTGAAAGTCATGCACATTTAATTGGATTGGGGGAATCATTAATTTATGCCGATTTGAAAAAAGCAAAAAGCTGGGATGATGTTATAAATATAATTTCTGATTTAAATAAAAATTTTAAACCTGGTGAATGGATTGTTGGACGAGGCTGGCATCAGGAAAAATTCAATCCTGTTCCCACACCAAATGTGAATGGCTATCCCATACATAATAGTTTAAGCAAAGTTACTCCAAATAATCCTGTTATACTATATCATGCAAGTGGACATGCAATCTTTGCTAATGCTAAAGCAATGGAAATTGCAGGCATAGATAAAAACACAAAAAATCCAGAAGGTGGAACAATTGTTAAAGATGAAAATGGAAATCCAATTGGTGTATTTGAAGAAAATGCTGAAAAGTTAATTACAAAATTTTATGAAGATTATTTGAATAAAAGATCTCAAGAACAAATTCGTTCAGATTATATAAAAAAAATCCAATTGGCTTTTGATGAATGCATAAAAAATGGAATTACTTCTTTTCACGATGCTGGAGAACCTTTTGAAATTATTGATTTACTAAAACAACTCAATGATTCTTCAAAAATATCTGTTCGTCTTTATGTAATGATTAACGATTCTAAAAATAATCTAAAAGAAAAATTAAAAGATTATAAATTCATAAATACAAAAGATAACTTTCTTACGGTACGAGCAATAAAATTATATATTGATGGTGCACTTGGTTCTCGTGGTGCATGGTTAATTGAGCCTTACAATGATTTAAAAAGCCATTACGGTTCAAATGTTACTCCTATTAATGATTTGGAAGAAATTTGTGATTTAGCAATAAAAAATGATTTTCAAATATGCATACATGCAATTGGAGATAGAGGCAACTATGAAGTGCTGAATCTTTACGAAAAAATATTTAATAAATATCCAGATAAAAAAGATTTACGATGGAGAATTGAACATGCACAACATTTACAGGAAAAAGATATTAAGAGATTTTCTCAGCTTGGAATTATTGCTGCAATGCAGGGCATTCATTGTACATCAGATGCACCATTTGTAATTGAGAGACTTGGCGAAAAAAGAGCAGAAGAAGGTGCTTATGTCTGGAGAAAATTAATTGATAACGGAACAATTATTTGTAATGGAACCGATGCTCCAGTTGAAAACATGAATCCTATTAAAAACTTTTATGCTTCAGTAACAAGAAAAATATCTGATGATAATTATTTCTTCCCTGAACAAAAAATGACAAGACTGGAAGCATTAAAATCTTATACAATTAATGGTGCAATTGCATCTTTTCAGGAAAATCTGCTTGGTTCATTATCAAAAGGTAAATTTGCAGATATTGTTGTATTGTCCAATGATTTATTGAATTGTCCAGAAGATGAAATTTTATCAACAAAAGTTTTATATACAATTATCAATGGAAAAATTCTTTACAGAGCAAATTAACCAAAACTTTTTGGGAGAAATTATTTTATGATTATTTTAAAAAAGAATTCTATCTTGATAACTCTCCTGTTGATTTTCATTAACATAAAAGCACAGACCATTACTCTTAACAGAGATGCAAGCATCATCAGAATGATAGAAGAAATTTCGGCTGCTAATTTAGACTACATTGTAAAATCATTGGTTGGTTTTAAAACACGTCATTCACTCAGCACACAACGAGATGATAAAACTGGAATTGGTGCAGCAGCTCGCTGGATCAAATCACAATTTGATGAATATGCTAAATCTTCAAATGGAAGATTAATAACAGAAATTGATTACTTCACAATTGAACCAGATGGAAGAAGAATAAATAGAAAAGTAAATCTTATGAATGTTATGGCAATATTGAAAGGAACAGATTCGACAGATAATAGAGTTATTATTGTTGGTGCTCATTTCGATTCAAGAGCAGAAGATGTAATGGACAGCATTATAACTGCTCCAGGTGCTAATGATGATTTATCTGGCGTTGCTGCAGTTTTGGAATTAGCAAGAATTATGTCCAAACACGAATTCCCAGCAACCATAATTTTTGTAGCATTCTCTGGCGAAGAGCAGGGACTTTATGGTTCAACACACTTAGCAAAAAGAATAAAAGAAAATAATTTGCCAGTTATTAAAAATTGTAATTTAATTGCTATGCTCAATAATGATATGATTGGAAATACTCTTTCAAATGAAACATTACTTCGTGATAATATGCAGGTTAGAATATTTAGTGAAAATATTCCTGCTAATGAATCTCCAGAAGAAGAAAGATTAAGAAAAATTTCCGGTTCAGAGTATGATGGAAAATCCAGACAATTAGCTCGTTACATAAAAGAAATTGGAGAAAGGTATGTTGATCAAATTCAGGTAAAATTAATTTTTAGAAGCGATAGATTTTTACGTGGCGGAGATCATACCCCTTTTAATAGACTGGGATATGCTGCAGTTCGTTTCTGTGAAATGAATGAAAATTATGACTACCAGCATCAAAATGTAAGAATTGTTAATGGCAAACAATATGGTGATTTACCTGAATTTATTGATTTTGAATATGTCCGCAAAATTACAGCTATAAATTGTGCTGTTATTGCAAATCTTGCATTAGCACCAGCATCACCAGAAAATGTTAGCATTGATGTTCGAGAATTAACCAACAAAACAAAATTATATTGGGATGTTCCAAAAACAGGAAAGAAACCACTTGGTTATTATGTATTAATGAGAGAAACATTTCAACCTTTCTGGGAGAAAAAATTTTTTGTACAGGATACGAGTATTACTTTACCTTATTCAAAAGATAATTATTTCTTTGCTGTACAATCAGTAGATGACAAAGGACACGAAAGTTTGCCTGTTTTTCCAGTGCCAGTTAGATAAAATTTATTTTATTTTATGAATAAAACTTTTAATCAAACAATTATGTTTTGTTAGAAGAAAAATCTTTAAATATAATTGCTTTTACTCTATAATTAAGTAAACATTTTGAGGTAAAAAATGAATAGATATTTATTAAGTATAATAATTTTTACATCGAGTATATTTGCTCAAATAGAACTACCACGTTTAAGCCCAAAAGCATCTGTATCACAAACCATTGGCTATACTGTTATATCAATTGAATATTCCAGACCAGGAGTAAAAGGAAGAAAAATTTGGGGGGACTTAGTTCCATACAATAAAGTCTGGCGAACAGGTGCTAATGAATCAACTCGTATAACATTTACCACAGATGTTATTATTGAAGGCAACAAAATACCAGCAGGAATTTATTCTTTATACACTATTCCAAACGAAAATGAATGGACAGTTATAATTAATAAAGCATTAACTTGGGGAATCAATTATTATCCAGAACAAGATGTACTGAGATTTAATGTAAAACCAGAATCAGCTCCCTTCACAGAAAGACTTTTATTTACAATTCCAGAATTAACCGATTCATCGTGTAATGTAGTTATGAATTGGGAAAATTTGCAAATATCATTTAAAGTCGAAGTAGAATTAACAAAGCAGGTTTATGAAAAAATTAAAAATGCAATTGCAAATGCAAAAAATGATGACTGGCAGATTTATGTTGTTGCTTCAAATTATGCAGCTGAACACAATGTGTTTTTAGATGAAGCTTTTCAGTGGATTGATAAAGCTCTTTCAATGTCAAAAAATTTTAACTGCTATCTCACAAAGGCTAAATTATATTTCAAAAAGAATAATTACGTTGATGCACTTAAAATGATTGATTTATGCAGAGAAGCAGGAAGAAATGATGAAGACTATCAACATCACTTAATAGAAATTGATTTATTAGAAAAACAAATTAAAGAAAATATGAAATAAGGAAATTTTTCTTTTATGAAAAAATTTGATATTCCTGATTTTTATAAAAGCTCAATTATTTCGTTGATTAAAGAAAAAAGAAGGGACGAGGATAAAAAAAATCAGAACTTTACACCTACAAAACTGGATTTTGGACCTGTCGAATTTTTAATTGCACGCCACTTTGGATTTTGTTATGGAGTTGAAAATGCAATAGAAATTGCATACAAAGCAATCGAACAGAATCCTGGTAAAAGAATATTTTTATTGAGTGAAATGATTCATAATCCACATGTTAACAATGACTTGCAAAAACGTGGCATTCAGTTTATTATGGATAATCATGGTAATCAATATATTCAATGGGATGAATTAAAATCTGATGATATTATAATTATACCTGCTTTCGGTACAACAGTTGAAATCGAAAATTTACTTAGAGAGAAAGGATTTGATATAATTCAATACAACACTACTTGCCCATTTGTAGAAAAGGTCTGGAATCGTGCTGAAGTACTTGGAAAACAAAATTATACAATTATAATTCACGGCAAAGCTTATCACGAAGAAACTAAAGCAACATTTTCTCATACAATACGAAATTCTCAGTCTGTAATTATTCGAAATATAAACGAAGCAAAATTTCTATCTGAAATAATTCTTAACGTAAGACCAAAAGAAGAATTTTACTCTTACTTTGCAGGTAAGTATTCAGCCAACTTTGATGTAGAAAGAGATTTGAAAAGAATTGGCGTTGTAAACCAGACTACAATGCTTGCAAGTGAAACTCAAGAAATTGCAGATTTACTAAGAGATACAATGATTAAAAAATATGGCGAAGAAAATCTGAAAGAACATTTTGCTGACACTCGTGATACTCTTTGTTATGCTACAAATAATAATCAATCAGCAACAATAGCTCTAAAAAATGAAGATGCCGATTTTGCAATTGTCATTGGTGGTTACAATAGTTCAAACACATCTCATCTTGCAGAATTATTAAGTCAGAAATTCATTACATACTTAATATCAGATGCATCAAAAATTTATTCAGATAAAGTAATATTTCATTTTGATTTAAACAGTCACAAAGAAATCAAGACTGAAAATTATATACCACAGAAGGAAAAAGTAAGAATTGCAATTACCAGTGGAGCATCTTCACCTGATTCTATTGTTGATGATGTAATTAGAAAATTACTTTCTTTCTTCGAAAACACAATTGATATTAACACGGTTCTGAATAATGCTTTTGGTAAATTATAATCTATGCTAAATCTGCAAGTGTACTATAATCTGGATCAAATAATCTCCTGTAAATTCGCATTGCATAAGAATCAGTTGCTCCTGCAATATAATCACACACAAGACGTGCTCTGAGTTTTTTATTTTTTTCATTCCGAATTAATTTATCATTGAAATCTGGTAACAATTTAGCTGATTTCAAATTGTTAATGTAATTTTCTTCGAACAATTGAAATATCTTTTGTATCATATTATTCCCTTTGAACTCAATCTGATGAAGAGAAGAAGAATAAAAGACCAGATCGATAGAAATTTGCTTATAAAGTTTTGCTTTCTCTAAAATGTCATCTGGTATTATCAAAACATATTTGTAACGATTTGTTAATGAATCAAAAGTTTTTCTTTCTATTAACTTACACGAACGCACAAATTCTCCTATTTCTGAACCAAATTTTCTTTTAAAGTTTCCTTCCTTAATCCATTCAATTATATTTTCAACAATGCGATTCTGATTATCATTCAAACTATTAATCTTTTGCCATTTCGATAGTTTTTCGATTGTAATAAATCCACCTGAAATACTATCAACAATATCATTTATAGCATAAGCAGTATCGTCTGCCCAATCCATAATCTGGCACTCAATACTTTGAAAACTATTTAATTTATCTGGCTTTGATAATTCTACTGGAATTTTTTTATTACCAAAAATAAAATTCAGATACTTCTTTTGTTCATCATAAATAAAATGATTTTCAGGATTTTTTAATGAAGAGAATGTAGTTTTATATTTCATAACTCCATCAAGAAATGCTCTTGTTGGATTCATTCCACGATAGTTATTTTCATCTCTATAAAAAATTTCTGTTACAAGTCTAATTGTTTGAGCATTTCCTTCAAAGCCACCATAATTCATCATTAATTTATTTAAAATTCTTTCTCCTGCATGACCAAATGGTGGATGCCCGAGATCGTGAGCAAGACAAATCGATTCTACAAGATCTGGATCAATAAAATATTCTTCATTAAAAATATCACTCTGCGAGAAAAGCAAATAATTACAAATTGATCTGCCAATTTGTGCTACTTCAATTGAATGTGTAAGACGAGTTCTATAAAAATCGTATTCACCTGGCAAAAATACCTGCGTTTTTCCCTGTAACCTTCTAAACTCAGATGAATGAATTATTCGATCTCTATCGATTTGAAAAGGTGTTCTGTAATCTTGTGAACGTTTACTTGGTTTTATGCGTTCTATATCAAAATCAATATAAAATTTGTTTTTCATTTTACAACTTATAAATTTGTAAATATTAATAACAAATTAATAAAAAAAATTTGGCTATTAATCATTTACATAATAATCATGAAATTTTTTCTTCCACAAAAGGAAGACTGATTTTTACAATATTTCTGAATTTCATAATTACATTAGCAGAAATTATTGGCGGATTAATATCAGGAAGTTTATCTCTTATATCCGATGCACTTCATAATTTCTCTGATAGCATATCAATTGTAATAAGCTACATTGCTCTTAAACTAAAATTAAAAAGTAATTCAATAAAACATACCTTTGGACTTAAGCGTGCAGAAATTTTAGCAGCTGTTATTAACTCAGCTGTTTTAATTGTTATATGTATATACGTTTTTTATGAAGCAATACTAAGATTAAAAAATCCTGAAGCTATAAATGCAGGGATAATGAGTATTGTTGCTTCAATTGGTTTATTAGCAAATCTTTTTGCAGCAATTCTTTTAAAAAAAGACTCGGAAAAAAGTATAAATATTCGATCGGCATATTTACACATTGTTGGAGATACGGTCTCATCTATAGCAGTTTTATTGGGTGGTTTATCAATTTATTTCTGGAAAATTTACTGGATCGATCCAGTTTTAACAATAATAATTGGGTTTTACATAATTAGAGAAAGTTATATCATACTACAAGAAGCAATACATATATTAATGGAAGGTGCACCATTAGATATTTCAATTGAACAAATACAATATGAAGTTGAAAAATTTAGTGAAGTAGAAAACATTCATCACATTCATTTATGGATGGTTGGTGAAAATGATGTTCACTTTGAAGCTCATGTTAATGTTAACGATATGAAAATAAGTCAATGTGATTATTTAAGAAAAGAAATTGAACAGGTTCTTCAAACAAAATTTGGAATACATCATATTACACTTCAATTTGAATGTAATCAGTGCAAGACATCTGGCTTAATCGAACAACATCCATAAATCAATTAACCTTTTTTGCTTCCAAAGTCTTATAAGCAAGAGCATACATTTGAATTTGTTTCATCATTGCTGCAAGTCCATTTTTCCTTGTAGGAGAAAGATGTTTATCTATTCCTATCTTAGAAAGAAAATCAGGCGGGTTAGATAATATTTCATCTGGTGTATGACCTGAATATACTTCTAACAAAATTGCAATTAATCCTTTTACAATTGCTGCATCGCTATCTGCTTCGAAAAATATTTTACCATCTTCTAAATTTGCTTTTATCCATACCTGAGATTGACAACCTTCAATTTTATATTTGTCTGTTTTATATTCTTCACTGATTGGTTTCATTTTTCTACCGAGCTCAATTAGATATTTATACTTATCTTCCCATTCAGTATACTGTTCAAAGTCCTTTATTAATTTATTTTTTTTGTCCTGTATGGTCATTGTAATTTCATAATTATTATCATTACTTAAACAAATTTTAATAAAGTTTAACAATTATTCAAATAATTATGCAATTCTTTTTATATTGTTATCGATTAAAGAGAAATATATGAAAAGAAATGCTCTTGTTTTAATTTTATTTATAATTTCATTTTTACCTTTCTATAGCCAATCCCACAAAGAAAACAACATTTTATTTCAGGTGTCATTATTTGATTCCTTATATTATGGAAATTATAATGGCTTTTATAATTTAAATGAATTATTGCAATATGGTAATTTCGGTCTTGGAACATTCGATAAACTTGATGGAGAGATGACTATATTAAATGGCTCTGTTTATCAATTCAAATCTGATGGAATGATTTATAAACCAGAACTTTCTTTAACTACTCCATTTGCCTGCATAGTAAACTTTATTCCAGATTATTTCTATAAGAAAAATAATTTAGATAAAAAAAGTTTTATCGAGTATATTGATGGTGTTATTATCAATAAAAATTATTTTTATGCAATTAAATTATCAGGTAGATTTTCTTTTATAATAACCAGAACAATTCAAGTACAAGAAGAACCATATAAAATTCTTAATGAAGTTTTAAAAGAACAACTTACTTTTGAAAAAAATAATATTACAGGAACTTTAGTTGGTTTCTACTTTCCTGAATACGCAGATAAAATTAATATCACAGGCTATCACTTTCACTTCATAAGCGACGATTTTAATTTTGGTGGCCATATGCTTGATTTCGAATTAGAAGATGGTGAAATTGAAATTCAGAAAATAAATCAACTAAATCTGCTATTAAGATAAATGAATAAATATTTCACTGAAAGATTATTGTTTTCTTACCATACTTCAAAACACGATTATTTATATGCAAATTTACAGCACGAGCAAGTACTAATCTTTCCAGATCTTTTCCCTTCCTAATCAAATCATTTAATGAATCTTTGTGAGTAATTCTGATTACATCCTGCTCAATTATTGGTCCTTCGTCAAGTTCTTCTGTAACATAATGACTTGTTGCACCAATTAATTTAACACCTCTTTCATAAGCTTTCTTGTAAGGATTTGCACCAACAAAAGCAGGAAGAAATGAATGATGAATGTTAATGATATTATTTGGATACTTCTCGATAAATAATGGAGAAAGAATTTGCATATATCTTGCAAGAACTATTGTATCAATTTTGTATGATTCTAATAACTCTAATTCTTTTAACTCCTGCTCATGTTTGTTTTCTTTAGTAATCGGGAAATAATAAAATGGAATTTCATATCTCTTTGCAATTTCTTCAAGAGTTGTGTGATTAGAAATTATCAATTTGATTTCTGCATCAAGCTCCCCATTTTTATAACGCCATAAAATTTCCTGCAAACAGTGATCATACTTCGAGACAAAAATTGCTAATTTGTGTTTGTTATAGCTGTACTTTATTTCCCACTTTGCATCAATTTCGTCAGCAAGATTTTTAAATTCATCTTCAAATTGCTGACATGAAATACTTAACTCACTTAAATCCCACTCCACTCTTATAAAAAACATTTTCTCATCAGAGTCAACATGTTCATCAAGATCTACAATATTTCCACCTCTTTGAAAAATAAATTGAGCAATCTTTGCAACCAATCCTTTTTGATCTTTACAGGATAAAATTAAAGTGGCCGTATTCTTTTTGTCAGTATTATTCATATTGAAAAATATTTTTAATCATATTCATTAATTTAATTATTTTTTTGAAAAGCATCGTTTAATTTCTTCTTGATGTATTCAAAATATTCCTTAGTAAAAGTCACTTGATTATAGATATCTATTATATCATTCCTGGTTATTTTATTAAAGTCTTCTTCTCTTACTGTAATTATAATTCCACCTAAATCTATTGCTGCTGGACTAACGAGTAATTTTCTATTATCATCAAAATAATATTGTTTTGGTCTGTGAGTAAGTCGTGGAAAAATAATCAATCTAAATTTCTCATCATAAAAAGAAGAAATTAGATTAATCATTGGTTCTTCTTCAGAAAATAATTTTTTTATTGCATTTAAAAATACTTTGAACGCATAGAGTATATCAATCTTATTTTTTGATTCGAACGAGATAAATTTTACAATAGCATTTTCAAAGATGTATATATCCAGCTGATTACTTCTTATGAATACTTCTTCTTTTAAAGCTTCGTAATATTTTTCAACAGGGAGAACATTTTTTGTAATTGCCTGAAAATGCATATGATCTGGAGCAGAAGCACCGCACTTAGGTCCATTATAAACAATTGTAAAATTTTCACTAAGGTCTTCTGTTAAATCCAGTAAATCATGAAAGTGACTGATAATTGTTTGTGGTGTGTGTTTTATCTTAGATATTGTTAAATGTTCTTTCAAAATTGGATATGGATTAACAAGTATTAAAAAGTTCTTATTATAAATTAAACCATCCTGTTCTTCAGGTAAATTATTTGTACATAAAAAACATTTTCGATTTTGAATAACATTCTCGTTCAGGTCAGCTGTAGTAGATTTAATTCTATGTGGATTGAACTGTACAATTATTCTTTTTGTAATTTTGTTTTCGAATTCAAATTCTCGTGTCTTTATGCTGGATAAGTTTTCATAATTATTTTTTAGAAGTTCCCATTTTTCCTTTTGCATCTCAATTAAATCTGATATTTTTTTTAACCAGAATTCTTTCTGGTTATTCTTTGGTATTTTTTCATCAATAATCATTGGTTCATATTTTTTTGTATTCTGATTAAGATTTCTTTTGTTCTTAATGAATCTTTATAAAAATTATTTTTGTTAATTTTTTCAATGCTTAAAGATGAATCGGTATTTCCTTCCCATCTTCTACAAATATAAATTGGCTCATAAATTCTTGAGACTTTATATTCACGAGAAATTGTAATACCTAAATAATAGTCTTCTCCATAACTAACATTTGGAATTTTTATTGTTCTTAGTAAGGGAGTATAAAATGCTCTTGGTGCTCCCAGTCCATTAATCCTTAAAGCATTGTTTGGACCATTTTCATCTGTCCATTCTTTATGGTCAATTATTCCAGGCGGAATTTCTTTTAGATTAAAATCTGTCAATATGTAAGAACCAATTACCATTGCTGAACGATCTTCATAAAATTTTGAAATAATTTTTTGAAGAGTATTTTCGTCTTTATATAAATCATCACTATCAAGCTGGACGGAAAATTTTCCACAAAGAGGATGATGAATAGCTAATTCCCAGCAACCTCCAATTAATAAATTTTTTTGATCGGGGATTATATGAATTAATTTATTGTACTGAGTCGAAAGTTTTTTTAATATATCAGTTGTTCCATCTGTTGAATAATTATCAACCACAATTACATTATACTTAAAATTTGTTTTTTGATTTAAAGCAGAATTTACTGCATCAACAATTGTTTTAGCTCTATTTTTAACAGGAATTATTACTGATGCTTCATATTCGAAATTGTTTTTGTTTAAATCGATTTCCTTGAAAGGGGGTTTAATAAATGCACCTATTTCTTTCAAGTGTTCAGTTGCTACCTTTTCCATTTCAATTTGACTTAAACGATTCTTGGGATCAACATACGCAAAATGTTTTTCATAATCTTTGTCTAAGTATATTTTTTCTGCAGTATACAAATATTCTTTTATGTGATAAACACTTTTATAATAATCTTCTGTTGATAAATTATCTTCTATTGTAATTCTAAGTCTAATATCATAAAAGCCAGCGTAATTATAATTTTCGTTTGACTGCTCAAGTGCTTTTTTAAACGAGTTAGTATTTATCATAACTAAATGACCAAAATCAAAATCATCACGAATACTTCCAATCTGATAATCAATTAATGGATGTTCAATTATTTTATTATCAACTTTTTCATAAAAATCAGAATAAATAATTCTGGAATTTGTTGAGAAGGCAGAATTATAAAATTTTCCAATTGCTTCTTCACACAGTTGTATCGATGATTTGTTTATCTGAACAAGTATATATTCACTCTTAATTTGCTCACTTAATTTTTTCAATGTCTTGGTATTATTGATATTTCCTTCACACATAAATTTTACATCAGGGAAGAAATTGTTTTGTTTTTCATCACAAAGCAGAAAAATATCTTCAATTAATTCAGATCTTTTTAATTGTGTAATTATCTTTAATGTTATTACTTCATCAATAAATGGAAGTACAACAGATATTTTTTTCATTCTAAAATCTCCAGTAATCAAAATAAAATTATTAAGTATTTCTCTTATAGATTAGTGGAATAATTATTATTCAGTAAATAAAATTACTAAAAGTTACCATAGTTTAAACTAATTGTAAACTTTTTTCATAAGTTCAATATATCTATATTTGTTAATACAAAATGTATCAAAAAGTAAATAGTATATTTTTTGAATTATTAGTTTAAAGATAGAAATCAGTTAATTAAAGAAAACAGGTTACACATTATAAATATCATATTAAATATTGTATCCGAAAAAAATTCACAGGAGTTAAAATTGGATAACTTTTCATCAGAGAAGTTATCTCTCAAAACACTTTCTAATCGAACCTGCAAAAGCTTCAATCCCAATCTGAAAATATAGACAACAAAAGTTTTCTTGAATTTTCTTTTTACTCAAAAGTTATGTAAAACAAAAAGAGAGGTAGTTATTGCGTATAATTAAATTAATGTTAATAATATCAATGATAGCATTAACAGTTGGTGTAATTAATTTCGGTGATTCAACAGCAAGAGAAACAACTATTATTGACAAAGTAAGAATCAACAAAGATATAAATCCCGATATTGTTCCGGTCAATTATAATGAATTAGGAGTAATGATAGCTTCGTGGTATGGTCCTGGTTTTCATGGAAAAACCACAGCCAATGGTGAAATTTATAACCAAATGGCATTAACAGCTGCACATAAAGAACTCCCATTCGGTACATATCTAAGAATTACCAATTTAAAAAATGGAAAAAGTGTAATTGTAAGAATTAATGATCGTGGACCTTATATTGAAGGAAGAGATTTAGATTTATCTAAAGGAACAGCTTTAGCGTTGGGAATGATTAGACATGGTGTCATTAGAGTAAAAGTAGAAGAGATAACCATTGATAATATATTACCAGCGATAGTATTAAACTAACTTTAATATAATTTATAATCGTTTCTTAAATTCAAGGCAAGTCCAGTAATGTGGATTTGCCTTTTTTATTTTTTACATAAGTTAGCATTCGGCTACATTTCTATTAATAAATGTTTAGACTTCTTTACCGATAAATTTTTTCTTAGTACAATGTAGATATTATCCAAATCGTGCACTTTCAAATCAAATAATTACTAATAAATATAAATTCTACTTGCTTATAAATTTCTTACAACTTAATCTACAAAATTTGAGTCGATACGAAATAAAACAAGATATTACTCGTCACATTCAAGCAAAATATTGGTGATTCATACTCAGTAATATTAAATAAATGAAAAGGATATTAATAAAAATTTTGTATTTAATATTACAGTGTGATTAAATATTAGAGAAGTGTTAACCTTGATGATTACAATTTTTTATTTGCTGATTAAGTTTCAATAAATAAATTCCTATAGTGCACATCATTAAAACACATTAATATTATATCAATGGTAATTGAATTATAAACTCAATCGAATTATTAGTTTTTTCTGCTTTTATTAAACCATCATGTAAATTAATAATTGATTTTGCTACATTTAAGCCCAAGCCCATACCTCTTATATTTTTTGTTGCTGATAAATCTGATCTAAAATTTCTATTGAAAATTTTTTCTGTATCAATTTCATTTACGTTTTCACATTCATTTTTTACAATTATCTCAAACATATCAGAATCTTTTTTCAGTGCGGTAACTATGATTGGATATCCATCCAAGCCATATTTAATTGCATTATCAATAATATTTGTGAGAGCTTGCTTGATTAAATCCGGATCAAAAAAAGCAGAGAAGTCACTTTCCAAATTGAGTACAAGCTTTTTGCTTTTTTCGTTGAGTAAGACATTAACATTTCTAATTAAAGACGATAAGAATTTTTCTAATTCAACTTTTTTCTTATTAAGTGTTATTAAATTATGCTCATTTTTGGATATGAAAAATAAATTATCAATAATTTTTATAAGTCTTAGAATCTCCTCATAATTACTTTTAAGAATTTCTACATATTCTCCCTGTGATTTATTAGACTTAAGAGCTATTTCAATTTCGCCTCTTAGAATAGTAAGTGGTGTTTTTAATTCATGTGCTACCGAGATTGAAAATTGATTCATATATTCAATAGAAGTTCTTATTCTTTGAATCATCTCATTCATCTTTTTTACCAATCTACCAAATTCATCATCATGTTCTTCACCTGGAATAATTTCATTTAAGTTGTGAGCTGTTATTTCTTCTGTCTTTTTAATAATCTTATCAATTCGAGATAATGATCTTTGAGATATTATTGCACCTCCCAGCAATGAAATCACAAAAAACAGAGGAGCTAAAACAATATATATATCTGTTAAACTATTTATTATTTGTACAATGTGTTTTTTAGGATAAGCCACTATAACTTTGTATTTGTTGTTCTGTAAAAGTACTCCTCTTATTTCATCGTCGGATAATTTATGATCTGTAAAATCAAATATCATATACGGTCGTTTTATTTCAGAGAAATTTAGATTGGTTTCTAATAGGTTGGCTGATTTATATATAACCTTAGGTCCCGAGGAAATTTGAATAAATGTATTTCTTTCATTAAAAATTACCACATCATAAATTATATCCCATATCAAATCCTCTTCACTTGTATAATTACTATCTGGTTGAAATGTCTCTATATCAATATGCTTCGACTCAAGTATGTGCATTATTGCTTTTGCTTGTGAGGTAAGTGAAGCATCTAACTTTTTCAGCGAGTTATTATAAAGATATTGATACACAATTAATCCAAAAAGGCATTCGAGAATTAAAAAAACCACAGCATACCAAATAGATATCTTGAAGCGAGTAGATAAAATGTATGATTTAATTAAGTTCTTCATTTATTCATCTTTAATCATGTAACCTGAACCACGAATTGTATGAATTAATTTCTTTTCATAATCTTGATCAATTTTAGCTCTTAGTTTATTTATGTATACATCAATTACATTTGTTTCGGTATCAAAATGATAATCATAAACATGCTCAATAAGTTTGGTGCGTGTAACAATTCTATT
Organism: Rosettibacter firmus; assembly: GCF_036860695.1. Taxonomy (NCBI): domain Bacteria; kingdom Pseudomonadati; phylum Ignavibacteriota; class Ignavibacteria; order Ignavibacteriales; family Melioribacteraceae; genus Rosettibacter; species Rosettibacter firmus. The sequence continues at coordinate 170,253 of NZ_JAYKGJ010000004.1, forward strand.
TTTATTTCTGAGAAGATATTCAAGAATGGAAAACTCTTTTTGTGTTAAATATATTTCTTTATTACCTCTAAAAACAGTATGTGTAATTAAATCTAATTTTAAATCTGCTGCGGTAAGAATATTCGATTTTAATATTTCATTTCTTCTCAGGAGAGCCCTAACTCTAGCTGTGAGTTCTTCAAATGCGAAAGGTTTTGTTAAATAATCATCAGCACCTGCATCAAGTCCTTCAACTTTGTCGCTTACAGAATCTTTAACTGTCAATAATAAAATAGGAGTGTTTATTTTCCTCTTACGCAATTCTTTTGTTAATGTAAGCCCATCGATATACGGAATCATTATATCTAAAATTATTAAATCATATTCTTCAACTGTTGCAAGTTCAAGTCCTTTCTTTCCATCGTAAGCAATATCGACAGTAAAAAATTCTTCTTCCAAACCTTTTTTAATGAAAGACGCAACTTTTTTTTCGTCTTCTATAATTAAAATTCTCATATATTATAAAATAATAAAAAGGAGAGTAATTAACTCTCCTTTCGGAAGCTTAACCCAAGACAATTTCAGCTATTGTTTTTTGTCTTCTTTTGTTTTTTCTTCTTTTGGTTTTTCTTCTGACTTTTTATGCTTTTTGTGGTGTGCAACCTTCTCCTTCTTTTCAGCTTTTATTGTGTCACTTTTGGTTTCTTTCTTTTTTTCAGTAACGGCTTTTGGCTTTTCAGCTTTTTGTGTAGAAGGAGATGAGGTGGTTACCTGTGATTCAACTTTTTTTGTTTGAGGTGTTGTAGTATTAGATTGAGATTGCGCAATTACATTATTAACTAAAAATATAACAGCAACTAATACTGCAAGAAATGAGAAAATACCACGTTTCATAATATTATTCCTCTATTTGTGAGACATATTAATTAACACTCAAAAAATACATTCATATCATTAAGCATATATTAAAGAAAGATTAAAAAATTTTAATAAAAGAAACCTAGTGGTTGAAAAAGTAATTGTTTTATGCTTAGCTATTATGCATAATTATTCATAACAGTAAAATATTTATAACATTAACTAAACTTTTCCTAAATGATTGCGATAATTAACCAGAAACGTTTATCAATTTTTTCACAGAGGATTGATAAACGAAATAAATAATTATTAATTCACAGAGAGGTGCGAGATGAAGAAGCTAGCTAAACTTCTAGCAATTCTAGCGTTCTTTTTTACAGTTACAACAAACTATGCACAAAGTGCTAGTGTTCAGGTATCAGCAAACATTCTTGCAGCATTATCAATTCAACATATTTCTGGTAACCTGGACTTTGGAAATATCGTTGTAACTGGCAGTCCCCAAACTCCAACCAAAACACCAGATAATGGAGCTCTCTTCGAAGTAACCGGTAATAATAACACTCCTGTAACAGTTACATTTAATAATGTTACACTTTCAAATGGTGGCTCTGGTAGTATGACATTTACTCCAGATGTTGAGCATACTACTTCAAGTTCCTACAGCGGTGCAACACCAATATCTAGTGGAAATCAGGTCACTTTAACAAGTGGTGGAAAGGCTTGGTTATGGGTAGGAGGTTCTTTAGCTGTTGCAGCAGATCAGGAGCCGGGCTCCTATTCTGGTACATTTACAATATCGGTTGCTTATTAAAGGGGAACTGCAATTATTAAAGACACTACCCAATTTTAAGGTAGTGTCTTTCTTTATTATGTTCTTTATGTTGATATTTGCATCTTTATTATTTATAATAAAGATGTATGATAAAAAATTCATTAATAATAGTTTTATATTTAACTTCTCTTTGCTTTGCACAATCTGGAAGTGCAAGTGCAAGTGTAACAGCTAATGTTATAACCCCTATTACTATTATTACAACAGGTAGTATAGATTTTGGAGACGTGATTGTTATGCCCAATCCTTATGTAGTTACAAAATCACCTGCTGAAGGAAGCAGGCACGAAATACAGGGTAATCCAAATAGTAGTGTAACAATTTCTTTTAGTTCTGTTACACTCGATAATTTTAGCTGGGTTGCTCAACATGGAGGAACAACCGGCACAATAACTTTTACTCCTGAAGTGAATCATACAGGAACAAATCCAAATTATACTAATCCTTCACCTGTGACAAGTGGAGGTGTTTATACATTAACTGATGTAGGCGGTATAGGCAAACTTTATTTATGGACTGGTGGTTCTATAAGCATAAATGCCAACCAGCCTGTTGGTTATTATACCGGGACTTTCGTAATAAATGTTTCATACTAAATTATGGCGAGGCAATTTTTACATATCAAGTATCTTTTTATTTTTTGCTTCCTAATTTATGAAACTACATTTGCACAATTAATTGTTAGTAAACTTAGGGATTTAGCATTCGGAGATGTATTCAAAGGTTATTCTTCTACTGTAAGTCATTTAGATGTTAATGCTGCAAAATTTTACTTCAATACCGGGAATTTACAGAATGTTAATATTCTTGTTCAATTTGTTTTACCTTCATATTTGACAAATAACATTGATAATCTTACTATAACTTTTAGCACTCAACAATCTGCATGGGCAAGAAGAGATTTAACAACTGGTAGAACTAATTTTGATCCTTACCAACCACTTACATTTAATAGACTAAAAAAGAATACTAATATCTATATCTGGCTAGGTGCAACGATTACTATACCTGTATCAATATCAAGTGGTTTATATTCTGGTACAATAATTATGAATGTAGAAAGAATTTAAATTTATCTTAAAAACAAAAATTTGATGGCTATGAAAAAATATTATCTTATTTTAATTCTAATTCCCAATTTGCTTATTGCACAGATTATTATTTCACCTTATGTTGTTTATATGGACAACAAAAATCAATTTGCTAATATGATTGTTCAAAATGAATCTGATGAACCTTATGAAATTGGAGTATCATTTAAATTTGGATTCCCTGTTTCAGATTCTCTTGGAAATCTTTCAATGAAATATATTGATGAACCTGGAACTGAATATCCATCAATTCTTAACTACGTTCGAGCATTTCCAAAAAAATTTATTTTGAAACCAAAGCAAAAACAATTAATTGGATTGACAATTAAACCTCCTCAAAATTTACAGGATGGAACTTACTGGGTGAGAATTGTTACTTCTTCAACAAAACAGAGACCTCAACCTTTATTAGATACTAATAGTCAAAATCTGAATGCACAGATAAATTTTGTACTAAATCAAATTACTACAATGTTATATAGAACTGGTAATGCTAATACTGGAATAGATATAGTAGATGCAAAATATTATAAAAATCAGGACAAACTTGATATCGTTACATCTTTAAAGAAATTAGGAAATTCACCATTCTTTGGTGATGTCAAAGTTTCTATATATAATTCTGATAATCAACTTATTAAAACAGATACACAGCATACAAAAGTATTTTACGATTTATCAGTTAAACAAAGCTTCGATCTTGCTGAATTCAAAAAAGGAAATTATAAAGCAATTATTCAAGTAACACATAATGAAAAAGAAGATGTTCCTAATAGTGCTCCATTAAGTGTTATTAAGAATAATATTACAAAAACTTTAGATATAATTATAGATTAAGCTTTTGAAAGGAATAATAAAATAATTTTTTGTGAAACAATAATTGATAATTAAAGATGTCTTCATAATAAGTATTTTTTTATTACTTTTTGAACCAGCTTTAAGCTGGGCAAATAATTTTTCTATTTCAAATAATCCGCATCAAATATTCAATGGATTAAAAGAAAATCGAGATACAATTAAAAACTTTTCTAAACCTGATTCTTCTTTAACTAAACCAGTCTTAAATACTTCTGATAATTATTTTGATGAAAGAGAAGAAGCCTATTTCTATTTAATCTATAAAGATGTTTTGAGAAGTAGAATAATAACTTTATATACCAATAATTCATTTTATATTCCTTTATTAGAATTACTGAAATTATTAGAAATTAATTTTAATACTAATCTTAATGAAAAAATTATTACTGGCTTCTTCATAGAAGAAGATAGTACATATACTTTTAATTTCACAAAATTAACTTATCAGGATAAACACAAATCATTCATAATTGCAAATGATGATTTCATCTTTACTCCACTTGAGATTTACATAAAACCAGAACTTTTAAAAAAAGCATTCAATATATCAACATCAATTAATCTAAACGACCTGAGTATAAATTTAATTACTGAAAAAAATCTCCCGATTTTAATGAGAGTAAAAAGAGAAACTCTTTATAAATATATTTCCAAAGAAACTATTGTCCCCGATTTTTATTATCCATTAACAAAGAAATATTTCTACGGACTTTTGTTTGATTATTTTATATCATCGAATTTTACAAAGGGATTACCAGCATTTTATAATTATAATATTGGTGTTGGTGGAATTGTACTTGGTGGTACAACAGAAATTAACTTGAATGGTAGCTTAAATCAAAAGTACCATTCAATTAATGATTATACTTATAACTGGAGTTATGTTTTTAATAAAAAATCAATAACACAAATATCACTGGGTACAAATGAGTATAATGGATTACAGCAATCAATATTCAATGGAATTAAAATTACCAATGAACCAGTTGAACCAAGAAAAAACTTTTATAATTATGTTATTTCAAATTATTGTGGACCTAACTGGACTGTAGAATTATATGTTAATAATAAACTAACCGACGTTACAAAAGCCGATGCAAATGGATTCTTCAATTTCAACATTCCTTTACAATATGGCACTACATTTATTCATTTGAAATATTACAGTCCAGAAGGAAAATACATAACTACAAGAAGATTATTTCAGATACCTATAAGATTTATTCCACCTGGTGAATTTAATTACACAATTAATATAGGAAGAATTACATATAACAATAATTTAGTTGGCAATATCTTAGGTACTTATGGAATAACAGAATCGATAACAAATAGTATTGGTATTGAATTCTTAGAAAATAATTCACCAAAAAAATTCTTTTTATACAATGAATTCAATGCAAGGCTGGGTTCTTCTAACATCTTTAGTTTCACATTAGCACCAGATGCTTACTACAGAATTGGATTTAATACTTTGTTTTATTCACAAACTGCAATAAATATTCTTGCAACAAAATATTACAAATCTTCTTTTCATAATCCTTTTAATATTAATGAAGATTTTCAATTTGATTTTTTTTCGCCTTTAGACTTTAGAAACATTTCATTTGGTTTTGGAACAATTTTTAAATTGCAGAATTCATCAGACATTAAAAACAAATACTTTGGTCTAAACATTGGTGCAAAAACAGAGTACTTTAATCCTTCAATTTCATTTAAACAATATTTGACTGAATATAAAAATTATACAAGTAAGCAGTCATATCTGAGTTCAGGAATAATTATCCCTTTAAGATTTTTAGATAATATTTTGAGATCCACCAGTGCTAATTTGATTAACTTACAGGTTAATTATGATATTTCTCGCAATAAGTTTGTACAATATAACATAACTTATTCAACTGAGTTTTTTTCACAAAGCAGATTAGAAATCATATACAATAATGTTCTTAATTCTGGTAGTTATTTTCAATGTGGCCTGGTTATAAACTTCCCTTACATAAAAAATTGGTCAACAATTACAAACAACAATATATTTACAAACATCTATGGTTCAATTGCTTATGATGCAGAAATCAATCGATATTCTTTTTACAACCGATCGCAGGTAGGGAAATCTTCAATTATATGTAGATTTTTCTTAGATAAAAATGGAAATAATAAATATGACAAAGATGAAACATTGATTAACGATGCAGAAGCATTTTTAGAAACTCCCTGTTCAATGGAAAAAGCAGGTGATGGAATTATTAAACTAAGAGAATTAAATCCATATACAACATATATTATAAGAGTTAATGAAAGCATTAAGAATGGATTTTTAATTCCAGCTTTTAAAACAATTGCTATTCAAACAGAACCCAATACTTCAAAAATAATTGATATACCATTTTACGAAGCCACAGAAATTTATGGTAGTGTTACTTTGTTATTGAATGATAATTCAAGAAAATCTCTAAATGGAATCAAAATTGTCTTTGAAAATTTAAATGATGGCTACAGGTTTTCTACAACTACATTTTCTGATGGAACTTTTTACTTATCAGGAATAAAACCATCGAATTACAAAATATATATCGATCCTGAACAATTAAAAGCATTAAAATGTGTTTCATTTCCCGAAAACATTATTTACAATCCCGGTAACTATGATAATACTCTGGAAAATATTAACTTTGAATTAAAAATTATCGAATGAAAATTCATGGAAGAATTACTAAAACTAAAATACTACGACAATACTATCAAAGAATATTTAACAGCAGTATTAATATTAATTCTCACTTTTTTAATTATTCATTTTATAAAAAAGATTTTATTAAAGAGAATTAAAATAAAAATTGAATCATCTGGTTTTAATAAATACAACTACATTGAAAAAAGTGTAAATCGACTTTTAATACCTGCTATATATTTAGGAGCAATTTATTTAGTGCTTGAATATCTGAGTTTTGGTAAACAAGCCGATAGAATTATCAGCATAGTTTCACTAATTATACTAACTTATTTTATTATACGATTCACTATTGCATTAATTAAATTTCTTTTAGATAGATATTTTCAAAAACAACGAGGAGTGGAGGAGTTACAAAGAATTCAACCACTTTATGGAATTATAAATCTAATTGTATGGATAATTGGTTTAATATTTTTACTGGATAATCTTGGTTTTCATGTTACCACAATAGTTACTGGTTTGGGAATAACAGGAATAGCAGTTGCACTTGCTGCTCAGGCATTGCTTGGTGATTTGTTTAGTTACTTTGTAATTTTTTTTGATAAACCATTTGAAGTGGGAGATTTCATTTCTTTTGATGGAAAGATGGGAAACATAGAAAAAATTGGTATTAAGACTACAAAAATTAAATCAATAAATGGCGAACAATTAATTGTTGCCAATTCAAAACTAACCAGTGCAATTGTTCATAATTTCAAAAGATTAGAAAAAAGAAGAGTAGTGTTGAAGTTAGGAGTTACCTATCAAACTCCATTCGAAAAATTAAAAAGTATCCCTGAAATGATTAAAGAAATAATTATTAAAAATGATTTAGTACAATTCGATAGAGGACATTTTGCTGGCTATGGTGATTTTAGTCTTAATTTTGAGTTTGTTTATTTCATTCTTTCTCCAGATTATTTGACTTATATGGATATACAACAAAAAATTAATTATGATATTTTTGAGAAATTCGAAAAAGAAAAAATTGAGTTTGCTTATCCAACTCAAACAATTTTTATAAACAAATCCGAATGATATTTTAGAGTATATATATGACTGTCTTTTTCTCTAAAGCTTGTGAACTTGGAATTCAAGCAGTGTTATATTTATCTATTAAAAAACAAAATGTTATTGTCAGTGCAGATGAAATTTCACAAGAACTAAAAGTACCAAAAGAGTTTGTTTCTAAAATATTACAGAAGTTGACATATCATGGAATAACAGGTTCTAAAAAAGGGAAAGGCGGTGGATTTTATCTGGCTAAAAATCCCGGTAATATTCGTTTAATAGATATTATAGAAGCAATAGATGGTTTGGATATTTTTAAATCTTGTGTACTTGGATTTCCCGGATGCTCAAATGAAAATCCTTGTCCTGTACATGACAAATGGGGCAAACTCCGAGAAGAAGCTTACAAAATGTTCAGTGAAGAAACACTCTCCCAGCTCAAAGAAAAAACAATTCAAAAAATATTAAACTTATAAAAAGAGCACAGATAACATAGAGCAATAATTTTTATTTTTGCGTCATCTGTGCTCTAAACTTATTTTTATCTGGATTTATTTAATCTCATCTGATGTGCCAATTCTTTAATCTCTGTTAAATCTCTTTGCATTTCACTCCATCCATACCATAAAGCATAATCCGGGTTGTTATGAAATGTACCCTGAAAAGTTCTCATTCTGTGTTCAAGAAACATAACAAAAAGTTTTTGTTCTATTGCAGTAGGTGCATCATGAAAAGTAAGGAGCATTGGATAAGAATAAGAATAATTTTGAGGTTTTTCAATTATACCGTCTTTATATAAATCTGCTACAATATTGATAGCTTCAGCCATTAATCGATCTGCACTCTTTATAATTTCGTCACCTTTTTTAAGTTCTGCTCGAACATAATTTTCTGAATGACATTTACTGCATACATTAATCATTTTGTTTCTTTCTTTTTCCCAGTCTTCTTGAGTTAATCTTGCAACATCAGCCGCTTTTACAACTTCAAGTAATTGAGTTGGCTTACCCTGTGGATCCAAAACACCAAGTGCTTTCAAAATAGTTGCTCTATCTTCAGCCCATTGTTTATCTTCTGGCATAGGTAATTTAACTGCAAGAAATCCCCAGGCAGTTCTGACTTCGTGATTTCCATCAGGCATATGACATGTTTGACAGGTTGGAGCAGAAACATTTTCTGATAAAGTTCCATTTTGTTTCAATAAATATCTAACACCATGTTTTGAACCTGAATACATTTCCCACTGAGGATGATCAAAACCCTGATGACATGTTTGACAAGCTTGAGGTTGCTGAGCTTCTTTTTTACTAAAAGTATGTCTTGTATGGCATACATCACATGAAGAATGACCAAATACTGAACCATCGTTTTTTAATTTTTTAATTTCTTCTTCTGTTTTTAAACCAACTTTATGACATCCACCACAGCCTTTTAAGCCTTCCATTAAAACCATTGGTTGCATATGTGCTGTTGGCATTGCTTTCATTGCTGCCCATGCTATTGAATGCTTTCCTTTTTTAAATTGATTAACTTGAGTATCATGACATTGTGCACAAGTTTCTGGTGTAGGTAATTTTACTTTTGATACATCATTTGCAGACATGTGATCTGTTCCATGACATACAGAACAATCAATATCATTTTCAGCATGCTTGCTTAATTTCCAATCAGATACTATTTGTGGAGTTGTAGAATAATGACATTCAATACACTTATTATTTCTGGAATAAATGAACCCTGATACAAAAAATAAAAGTAAAAATAAATTATAACTTTTCATAAAGCCTCCTTATGGGGTTATATTTTTGAAATATATGTATGAACAAGATTTTCCCCTTTTATTTCTGTATAGGTTTTAAAACCTTTTTCTTCCACTATTTTAATTAATGGAGCAGGTACAAATGGAGTAATTAGTAAATAAATTTCATCTTCTTTTAGCTCTAAAATTTCTTTCGTTACTTTTGCTGCTGGATGAAATCCACTTTCAATATCTACACTTGCATCATACTCATAAGCAATTTTCTTTTTATCTACCCAATCTGGTTTACTTTCTTTTTGCTTTTCAGATTCAATAATTAATTGTTCTTGATTTACTTCAGCTCTTAATTTGTTCACTAATTGTGCAACAGAGATATTCGCAATCTGGGCTGCTTGTTTTAAAGTAGCCACTTTAGCAATTGTTTTTCTTAAAACTGGATTTTTTAATTTAGAAAACACTGGTGCAATTTCAATCAACTTATCTTCAAGTTGTGGATATGTATTGAGTAAATCACCCACAATTGTGTTTGGTGTTATTTCAAGATTTTTATTTGTCATATTGCAATATTCTCCTTTCTCCTTCGAGTGATTTAAATTCTTTAATATCCTGTGTTACTTCGAGAGTGCCTAAATACTCACCATCTTTATTTCGAACAGCATAATAGGCTATATGCACATATTTGCCATGAAAATTAATCCAGAATTTTGCAACATTTTGTTTACCTGATTTAAAATCATTTAATATTTGATTTACAATATGAACACTTGAAGGTGGATGACAATATTGAACCTGTCTTCCTAAAACTGCTTTTGGTCTTTGAAAAATTCTATCACCACCGTGAGAAAAGAATTTCACTTTATCATCTTTATCTACAAAAGTTAAATCAACTGGAATAGTATTTAATATTGCTTCTAATTCTTCTTTGGAGAGTGAACCATTCTCAAATCTTATTTTATCTAAATTATCAGTTATTTCTTCTGCTTCTTGAAATTCAGGTCGCCAGATTATTTCTGGAGAATAAAGACAATAACCGATGTCATCACTCTGTTTACTAATTTCATACCATTCAACTTCGTTAAGTACATCCATACACATCGGGAACAGGATCTGTTCTTCTTTATAAATCATTTCTTCAATTAACTTAACTGTTGGTTCAAACATTAATTCTATAAATCCACTTAAAACTTCTGATGAAACTTCATCCTTTTGTTCAAATAAATTGAAACAAGATTTTAAAAAAGTTCTTATTTCATCATGTTTACCCCACATCACCATTGGTGGTCCTGTTATGTTATGTTTTTCTAAAAAAGGAAATAAAAGATTTTCTTTTCTTAAATAATGTTTTTCAATATCCATCAATAAATTAAATTGCTCGTGCAGTTGAGTTAGAAGATCACCTGAATATTCTTCAGGATTTCTTTTTGAGTTCTCATAAAAAAGATGTCTTATTTTATCAATTACTTTTTTAATTTCTTTATTTTCTTTTATGAATATATCTACAGGATGACCATCAGGAATTTGCTTTGCAAAAGTTGTATCGATATGACCTTTTAAGGCTTCGGTATGCAGGTCACAAAATTTAAGTATTTCATTTCTTTCAAGTCCTTCGGCTATTAATTCTTCTTCTGCCTGAACAACTTCTCCATAAGGTACACTGCCTAATTTTTCGATTAATTTCTTTTTAGTTTCTTCGACAGAAATTCCCTTATGCAAATCAAGTATTAATTTTTTTAATTCATTTACTCTCACTCTGCTGTTGTTAATTAATTCACTCATAATACTCCTCTTAATTAAAAATCTTTTTTAATAAATTTTTTTATTCCAATTACAAATGGAATAATTGACCAGATTAACATCATCATTAATGCAAATATCAATCCCAATGAATTGCTAAAAAACTTCTGGAAAAGAGCACCAGTGTAACCCATTAGTGCTGCTATGTCAAGCTTAAGCATAATTATAATTCGAGCTAAGTCAATTGGATTTAAGAATGAAATTAATAAAGAAATTTTTTCTAATGGATAATCTTGAAAATGATTTAATATAAATAAAATTAATCCATCATAAATTACAGTAAGAAATAGCCAGATAAATAAAGATAAACTCAATCCAAGCAGTCGATTATCTTTAAAAGTAGATATCAGAAAAGACAAAGAAGAAAAAATAAGTGTCTGTAGAATTCCAATAGTAAAGAATAAGCTCAATAATAAAAAGTCTATTTCAAATTTATTTATAAAGAAAATTAATGGTATTCCTGCTCCTAATAAAAAACTGATTATTAAAGGTAAAACAATACCAATGTACAAACCCAAGAATAATATTTCTCTTCTAATTGGTTGAGAAAGCATAAAGATGATATACTCTTTATTATTATATAAATAAATTGTACCGAATATTATTGAAACTAATGGTATAATTAGAAGAATTAAATTCATCATGCTTATAATTACTTTCGTAAAATTTTCGCCATATAAAAAGATAGAATAACTGAACACAAAGAAGAATATTGTATAAATTAATAACCATTTGTTTCGTGAAATATCTTGAAGCTGATATTTAATAATCTTAAGTAACGTATGCATTTGAATTTTCTTTTATAAATGATAAAACAAGTTCTTCCAGAGTTTGATCTTTGATATTCTCTTTTTTAAGATTCATAATAACTTTACCTTCTAAGAGAAATATATAATCAGTAGCAATATCACCAAGGTCATTCAAAACATGTGAAGTAAAAATTATTGTTTTTCCTTTCTTATGCTCTTTAATAATTTTTTCTTTTAATATCTTTCCAGCATATGGATCCAAACTCGCTGTTGGTTCATCGAGAATTAAAATTTCGGGATCAAAGAGAAAAGAAATTGCAGCATTTACTTTCTGTTTGGTTCCACCCGATAGATTTTTAATTTGTTTATTAAAGTCTTTTACCAGATTAAATTTTTCGATCAATTCTTCATCATAATTAGACTTACTATTTCTCAATCCTTTTAACATTTGAAATATTTCTTTCACACTTAAATTTTCAGGGAAACTGGCTACCTGGGGCATATACCCGATTGACTCTTTATATTCATGCGATCCATTAAGATTAACTTCATTTACAAATAATTTACCAGATGATGGTTTTATCAATCCAAGTATCAACTTAATAAGTGTAGTCTTACCAGATGCATTAGGACCGATGATATAATTTAAAGTACCACCTTCTATATTAATAGTAACATTATCCAATGCATTTATCGAACCATATTGTTTACTTACATTAATTAATTTTATCATACGACCTTTTCATTAATGGTTTTTCATCTAATAAATTTGCAGGAGTTAAAGTAGGTATAATTTTTTCTGCAAAATCCAGAATTTCAACAAAATAACTCCTTAATAAAATTAATGTCACTGGATTATTAGCAACAATGAAAGAGAATAATTTAACAGGGCGAAAAGGAACATCACCAATGTTATCTTTATTCAAGTCATAACCGTTGTAATTTGACCAGAAGTTTTCTGTAAAAGTATTAAAATTCTGAGTGCTATTTGTAGAAACATCAAAAGTATTTTCAATGAAATTATTTCTTTGAAATAGATTATTCATTGAATTCGTCATTAGCTTTATAGCCCAACCATTTTCTATAAAATCGTTATTAAATATTTGGTTTCTATTACACGATTCAAAATAGATCCCGCAGGAATTTTTGTAGAATTTATTTCTGATAATTTTGCTATCAGTAATATCTTTCAACAAAAGACCATAAGAACTACTACCCCAGTTATTTTTAAAATTATTTTCAATCATAGTCACATTCTTTGTAAACATTACAGCAACACCTGCTTTATTCATTTCAAAGTGATTTCGTCTATAAAAACAACTATCAGAAAACATAAAATGCAAACCATATCTTAAATTACCTTTGCAATAATTGTTTTCTATAAAACTACTTCTTACGAATTCTAAATATATCCCATCACGATGTCCTTCAATTTTATTCCCGATAACATAGATGTTTTTACAATTCCATAGATGAATACCATTTCCAGACATAGTTTGCTTATTGTTTGATGCAATAATTGTGTTGTTTATTATTTGTGAATTTCTTGTCTTAGAAAGATATATTGCAAAAAAATTGTTTAAGAATTTATTGTTCTCAATAATACAATTGTTTACACTGTCGAGTCTAATTGCAGAATTATCTGAAATAAAACTAATCCCAGAATTCTGAAATTGAAATCCTGTTATTTTGAAATTGGAAGATTTTACAATCATTATTTGATTTTTATGATTGCCATCAATTATCGGGAAATTTTCTCCAATTAATGTTACTGATTTATTAACTATAATCGTTCCTTCAGAATAATAATCTCTCTTTACTAAAATAGTATCACCATTGTTAGAGAGTTCCAAAGCAGATTTTATAGATGTTATTCGAAATCCTTTCTGAACTATTAATATTCTTGATTGAACTTGATTAAATAATACAATTAAGAATATAAAGGAATAAATAATATTTTTACTAATGCCATTCATCTTTTACTAAATCCACCAATTCTTCCCAATTAAAAATGTTACCATTAAATTCATTTTTTATTTTATTCAAACTATCTGTATTCGAAAAAGCACATATGTTTAATCCCATAGGACTTTGAATTTCACTACTTCTTAAAAAGTATGCATCTTTAATATTAATCAGTTCAGGTGGATTACTAAAATCTGTAACCCACATCGAATAAATTTCATCTTGATTAAAATTCTCTGAATAAAAAACAAGGCACTCAATCGAATCAAATTTTAAAACTTTTCCTTTCTTTGTAATTAATTCTGCACCGAATCGATTATCCGAAATTGTCATTTGACAACTTGCACAATCTTCGTTGTTATAATTAATCTTTTCAGGTTGTTTTTGGCAGAAATTAAATAACAACAAAACAACAATAAATGAAAAGGATTTTGAAATGAATTTATTTTTATCAAATAACAAAATTGAATTTATTATAACAGCTAATCCAATCAAATAACTTCCAGTATCTGGTAAAGATGTGGTTTTCATATTGAGTAATTGCTTTGTACCTATCAATGGTGGTTGATAAACCATTCCAGGAATTTTTATAGGAGCATCTGGATTAAGATTATGACCATAATCATATTCCCACAAATAAAAATCATATAATCCAATTAAAAGAACAATAATCAACAAAGCTATCCAGGTAGCAGAAAATAATTTATTATTTAAAAACATTAACATTAATCCAGAGAGTATAAAAAAGATAATTATATATGGCATTATTTTAAGCTCTGGAATTGATTCCTGGTCAATTACTTTCATACCAATATAGTGATTGAGTTTATTAATATTATCGAGATCATATTCATTAACACCAGTAATTTTATTCAACCAGATTCTCAAACCAATTCCTTCGGGATATTGTGGAGCTTCGAGATCTATTTTCCATATCGGGAAAAAAAATGTCAACGATAATAAAATTAGAGAAGATAAGATTAATATTTGTTTTTTATTTATTTTCATTTTAGATACCTTTATTATTAAAAGATGACACAGAATTTAGTTTAATTAAAACTCTTCTGTGTCATCTTTTTTAATCGTTAATTATAACTCAACTTAACATTACTATTTTGAGTAGAGACCCTAATATAACCCTGCATTTCTTGATGTAATGCAGAGCAGAAGTCAGTACAATAAAATGGATAAATGCCAGCTTTTTGTGGAACCCATAAGATAGTTTTAGTTTGACCTGGCATAATTAATAACTCTGAATTATTCAATCCTTTTACTGCAAAACCATGTGGTATATCCCAATCCTGTTCAAGATTTGTAATATGGAAGTAAACTTTATCACCAACTTTTATTCCTTCAATATTATCAGGTTTAAAATGTGTTCTTGTGGTAGTCATATAAACATGAACTTCGTTTCCATTTCTAATAACTTTAGCTTCTTTTTCGCCATTAGTTTTATATGGATTTTTATTTTTTTCTAATTCATAAAATTTCTTGTTGTTTTTGATTAAAATATCTGCTGGAATAGCCTGTGCATAATGTGGTTCTCCTACTGTCGGGAAATCAAGTAACAACTTCATTTTATCACCAGAAATATCAATCAATTGAGCAGCCTGACAGATTTCTGGTCCAGTTGGTAAATATCTATCTTTAGTAATTTTATTTAAAGCAACAACATATTTACCCCAAGGCTTTTTACTATCGCCACCAGGTATCATTAAATGACCAATTGAATAATAAGTTGGTATTCTATCTACAACTTCCCATGTACCCAATTTCCACTTAACAATTTCTGAAGAAACAAACGCTGAAGTATATGCATAACCTTTACCATCAAATTCTGTATGAAGTGGTCCAAGGCCAGGATTTTCAACTTCGCCAGCAATAACAGATTCGTATCTTAAAATTGGGATTCCATCTACTTCACCTATGAAATCTTTATTTTCAATTGCTTTCAACATTTTAGTAAATGAATGAACAGGAATAACAGTAGCTAATTTACCTCCAGCAACTATGTATTCACCGCTTGGATCTACATCGACTCCATGTGGAGATTTAGGAGTTGGAAGATAATAAATAATGCCTGGACACTCTTTTGAATTTAGAACAAGTACTTTAGATTTCTTTTCAGAATAGGCATGTAATTTTTCTTCATCAAAAACATTGTGATAATATTCAGCATCAATCCATTTTGCTTTTCCTTGAGAAATATATTTTTCTGCTTCTTTCCAATTTACTGCAGCAATAAAATCTTTATCGTTCTTCGATGCATTAATTTCAAGGAGTTCATTTGCTTGTTCACTATTATAAGAAGTAAAAAATGCCCAGCCGTGTGATGGTCCTTTACCTGCATGTGCTAAATCATAATTAAAGCCAGGTACAAGAATTTGAAATGCCAAATCCATTCTACCAGTATTTTGATCAACTTTAATAAAACTAAGAGTGCCTTTAAAGTTTTCTTTATACGAAGAAATTGCAACATCTTTATTGGGCACTGGGACACTAAATCTTGTTGAAGCTACAACATATTCTGTATTCTCTGTTAAAAATGGCGAGCCATGATTTCCAGCAGAATTAGGTATCTCTATAATTTCAGCTGTTTCGAATGTTCTTAAATCAATTCTTGCTACTCGTGGTGTATTATTAGCATTTATAAAAATCCATCTACCATCTGGTACGCCATTAGTTTGAGATAATTTTGGATGATGAGCATCGTCCCAGGGAATAAATCCATAAGAAGTATTCAACATAGCTTTTGTTTCTTCGGAATAACCATAACCTGTTTCTGGATTTTGTGAAAATACACTTATTGATTTGAACAGTCGTCCAGAAGGTAAGCCATAAACAGAAAGTTGACCATTAAATCCTCCTGAAAAAAATGCATAGAATTCATCTAACTTACCTGGTGCTACATATACTTTTTCTGCAGCATCTGAAAAACTTGCAGTTTCTTTCGACTGCGAGCAATTAAAAAGAATTGTTCCCAGAATTAATAAAGGAACTAATACTAATATTGTTTTTTTTGTTTTCATATTAATACTCCCTTTTTTATTTTGATTCGGAGCGTAAGTATTCTAAAATATTTCTTGCATCTTCTTGACTTACATTCTGAAAAGTCATTTGAAGTGCATACTCGCTCAAAAGTTTTTTAGCTTCAGGATGTTTTTGTGTCATTCCCTGGGGATTTAGAATCATATTCATAATATATTCTGGTGTTCTTCTTTTTGTAACGTCTCTGAGTGCTGGACCCGTGTATCTTTCATCTAGTTTATGACATTGAGTGCACTTTTCTTCAAAAATTTTTTTACCACTCTCCGCCTTAATCCGATCAATTTCAGAAGGGATATTCAATTTCTGTTTAATAGGTCCTACTCCATTTTCATATTCAAACGGAGTTAATCCATATTTGATTGCTAATTTTTCCTTTTCAGGATCTATATTTGATTCATTCCCTCCGCAAGACCACAATAAGAATGAAAACGATAAGACTAATATTATTTTTTTCATTTTATCTCCTATTTATTAATTAAGGTATTTTCTAATTCAACTGCTCTGGGGAATAAAATATAATTTTCAAGATGGATATGTTTATGTAAATCACTTTCAAACTCTTTCAATTCTTCATAAGTTAAAGTAAAAGTTGTGCATGCATCTTCTGGTAATTTATAATCTCCAGTCAATTCTCTAATTTTGTGTAAAATATTTCCAGCAGCATCGTGCTCTATTTCCATTTGTCTAATTGGACTTTTTATTGTTCCAAAACTCCTCGATCTTGGTTTTTCACCATCTTTCTGACAGTTAACCAGATAATTAATGAAGGGGAATAATATCTGTTCTTCTTTAAATAAATGATTTTCTAATTCCTTTGATACCTGAGAAAACAAATTTCCTATTTCTAATAGAAACTGATATTTTTCACCGTGCTTGCTTATTACTTTTTCTAAATGAGTTTTAATTATGGGAATCGCTTCAATAACATATTTATGATGAACATTAACTATATGATCTATTAACTTTTTTAAATCATATTCATCAAAATTTTCTTCTGCAGATGATTCACTTTTAATAATATTAATTAAATCATTTATAAGATCATTACCTTTAAGATTTTTTTCTTGCAGAACATCTTTAAGAAGTCTTTTCCCATTACAACAAAAATCTATGTTATATTTCTCAAAGACTTCCGCAGTTTTATAATTTGCAATAACTATATCTTTTATATTACTATTAACAAGATCATTAGCATTAATTATATGATTCATCTTACACCTCCTTTATTAAGTATTTAAAGTCTGATTATAATTCAAAAAATTACTCTATCATCTTACCACTAATCGAAAAATTTTTTATTGTATAATTGAAGTTGTAAATAAATTCTTTCCATTGATTACAGAAGGGACAGATCTTTCCTGCACACATTTGTGACATATCAAATAAACACTCGTCGTTTTTTACTTCATAACCCAGCACTCTAAGAATAATTTCATAATTTATATCATCAAGTGTTTTTGCAAGATAAAAACCACCACCTTTTCCTTTTTTTGATTTTAATATACCCTGATATACCAGTGATTGCATTATCTTCGAAATAAATTCTTTTGGCACATTTAATTCTTTCGATAATCTTGCAGCAGATATTACTTCGTTTTGTTTTTGATATAAGTATAAAAGGGCTTTCATACCATATTTTATTCTTTTGCTTAAAAACATATATCAGATTAAATATTCTGATATAACTTAAAAATATTTTATTAAGATGTCAAGTATTATTTTATTTTTTAATAATAATTTATTTTTCTAAATAATTTGACCATTTTTTTATTTATTCATATTTTATATGCGGATTATTTAATCTGTTTATAAAATTAATTAATTTTATGAAAATTATTAAAAACAACGAAAAGCCAGTCCAGAATTATAGATTCATAATACAATTACTCTTTTCATTATTATGTATATGGATAGGAATAGAATTTACAATATTTGTTAAGTCTTTAGAGACTGGAAATTTAAATTCAATAGCCTATCGTCCACCTGGAGTAGAAGGATTTCTTCCAATCTCTTCGCTTATGAGTCTTTATTATTTTATACTGACTGGAGAAATACATTATGCTCATCCAGCAGGTTTTTTTATTTTCATAGCAATATTATCAGTTTCATTTTTTGCTGGAAAATCTTTTTGTAGCTGGCTATGTCCAATTGGTTTTCTTTCTGAATTAATAGGTGATTCGGGAGAAAAAATATGGAAAAAGATTTTCAAAAAAAGAGTAAAAATTCCTAAATTACTTGATTATCCACTTCGTTCTTTAAAGTATTTATTACTTGCTTTTTTTCTCTATGCAATATTTTTTGCTATGACAGTAGATGCTCTTCGTGCATTTCTTGATAGTCCTTATAATCTTGTTGCAGATATTAAAATGTATTATTTCTTTGCAAGGATCAGTAAATTTTCCTTAACAGTAATTTCTGTTCTTTTTATTCTTTCTATTTTTATTAGAAACTTCTGGTGCAGATATTTATGTCCTTATGGTGCTTTGCTGGGATTAATTTCTTTTTTAAGTCCACTCAAAATTAGAAGAGATGTAAAAAATTGTATTGATTGTGGATTATGTGCGAAAGCCTGTCCATCTTTTATTAAAGTTGACAAAGTAACTACTGTTCGTTCTGATGAATGTTCAATGTGTTTGAATTGTGTTGATGTTTGTCCAGTCGCCAATACTCTTGAAGTAAAAACAACTATTACAAATAAAAAAATCTCAAAAAAAATTATAGCATTAGGAATTGTTGTTATTTATATTGTTATAACAGGATTTGGAATAATTACTGGGCGATGGCAAAATAATCTTACAAAAGAAGATTATCTTATATTACACAAAAACATTGATAAACTTGGACATCCTACAAGTACAGAAGACATTGATGAATTAAATAAATCATCAAAATCTGGAGCAATTTATGAAAAAGAATAGTTCTAATTTGATATATAAAATTTTTCATTTATTTATCCCACCAGAAAGATGGAGATTAACTGTAATTATTTTATTAGGGATAATGTTTGGTTTAATACTCCATGTTTTTTATATATCGAATGCAATCTCTTATATATCCGATGATCCAAAAGTTTGTGTTAATTGTCATATCATGAGACCAGAATTTGCAACCTGGCAGCGTGGAAGTCATGGCAGAGTTGCAACATGTAATGATTGTCATGTACCACAGGATAATATTTTCAGAAAATATTTTTTCAAAGCAAGTGATGGATTACGTCATGCTACAATTTTTACACTAAGATTAGAACCACAGGTAATTCAAATTAAAGAAGCCGGGAAAAAAGCTGTTCAAGAAAATTGCATTCGTTGTCACACAAATCAAATTCATCCTATAAGTTTAAGAGCTATAAATAATAGAAGTGTAGCAGAACAAACAGAAAAGTATTGCTGGGATTGTCATCGAGAAACTCCACATGGGAAAATTCATAGTCTTTCATCAACACCTTATGCAAGAGTACCACAAATCGAACCAATTATGCCAGAGTGGTTATCAAAATTTTTTGAACAAAAGTAAATAAATAAAGGGAATTCCTATGAAACCAATACAAGAACTAATTAAAAGCAAACCATGGGTAGCATGGTTACTGTTTTTTTCTACAGTCATTGTAGTTTTCTTAATTGGATTATTTGCTTCTTCTATTGTTGAGAGACGAAGCGAAGCATTTACCCTGCAGGTTGTTAAACCAATTGCAGAATGGGAACCCCGCAATGAAGTATGGGGTGAAAATTATCCTCGTGAATATGAGACATATTTGAAAACTTTAGATACAAGCTTTGCCAGCAAATATGCTGGCTCGGTTACCAGAGATTATCTTGAAATGTCTCCAGAACTTGTAATTATGTGGGCTGGTTATCCATTCTCAAAAGATTATAAAACACCACGTGGCCATGCTTATGCTGTTAAAGATATTAGATTAACTTTAAGAACAGGGGGAAATAAAATTAGTCCTCTACCTGCTACATGCTGGACGTGTAAAAGTACGGATGTCCCAAGAGTTATGGCAAGAGATGGTGTTGCAAATTTTTATAAAGGTAAATGGATTGATAAAGGTCATGAATTTGTTAATCCAATTGGATGCCAGGACTGTCACGACCCCAAAACAATGGATCTAAGAATTACAAGACCAGCATTAATTGAAGCATTCCAAAGACAGGGGAAAGACATCAAAAGTTTTACACACAACGAAATGCGATCTTTAGTATGTGCTCAATGCCATGTTGAATATTATTTCAAAGGAGAAGGTAAATATTTAACTTTTCCATGGGATAAAGGCTTTAGCGCAGATGATATGGAAAAATATTATGATGAATTAAATTTTTCAGACTGGATTCATCCTTTAAGTAAAGCTCCTATGTTAAAAGCTCAACATCCTGATTATGAATTGTATATGACTGGAATTCATGCCGATAGAGGAGTTTCCTGTGCAGACTGTCATATGCCTTATAAAACCGAAGGTGGAGTAAAATTCACAGATCATCATATTCAAAGTCCATTGAATAATATTGAAAACTCATGTCAGGTATGTCATCGTGAAAAGACTCAAAAACTTGTTCAAAATGTTTATGAAAGACAGGATAAAATTAATGAGCTAAGAAAAATTGCTGAGAAATCTATTGCTGCTGCACATATAGAAGCTAAAATTGCATGGGATAATGGAGCTACTGAATCTGAAATGAAGAACGCATTAAAATTAATTCGTCATGCACAATGGAGATGGGATTGGGTAGCAGCTGCAAATGGTATGGGATTTCATTCTCCAGTTGAAGCTTTAAGAGTACTTGCAACTTCAATTCAAAAAGCAGAAGAAGCCCGTAGAGAAATTGCTCTTGTATTATTAAAACATAATGTCAAATATCCTGTTGCTTTACCTGATATTTCAACTAAAGAAAAAGCTCAAAAATATATTGGTTTGAATATGAAAGAACTTGAAGATGATAAAGCTGAATTTTTGAAAACAACAGTTGTTGAATGGGATAGAAAAGCAAAAGAACGTCAAGGAACACTTAAAACATATTAATTTAAGAGGGAACCATGAAAAAGATAATTTTATTTTCATTAATAT
Organism: Rosettibacter firmus; assembly: GCF_036860695.1. NCBI lineage: Bacteria > Pseudomonadati > Ignavibacteriota > Ignavibacteria > Ignavibacteriales > Melioribacteraceae > Rosettibacter > Rosettibacter firmus. The sequence goes on from NZ_JAYKGJ010000004.1 coordinate 191,978, forward strand.
TAATTTCTTACATCAATTTATATTCTCAAGAAAACTTAAAGTTTTCTTTTCAAATTAGACCAAGATTTGAAATCGATAATAAAGATTTCAAATCTTCAACAAATCCAAATACATTTACACAATTAAGAACAAGATTAGGTTTATCATTCAATCCTTTAAGAAATCTTTCTGGCTTTATTCAAATTCAAGATTCAAGAACTTTTGGCGAAGAACAATCAACACTCACAAACACAAAAAATCTGGATGTTCATCAAGCTTATTTTATTATTAAAGATATCTTTAATCTTCCCTTAGATATTAAAATTGGAAGAATGGAATTATCTTATGGCTCAGAAAAATTCATTGGACCAGTTGGCTGGAGTAATATTGGAAGAGCATTTGATGGTGGTGTTATTACTTACACAAATAAATCAATCAAAGCTGAAATATTTGCAATTAGAGAAATTGAAAAATTCAATCCATCTGATTCTTTAGACCAGAATATTTATGGATTATTTACTGATCTATACTTAAAAAGTTCAATAAAAATTCAGCCATTTATTATCTGGCAAAGAATAAATCCAACAAGTTATCTCGACAGAGCAACAATAGGATTTTATTCGAAAGGTGAACACGGAAGATTCACACACGAAATTGACTTTGGTTATCAATTTGGTTCTGCTTTTATTGCCAATAGAAAACAGAATATTAATGCATACACATTTTCTTTAAGTGGTGATTATACATTTAAACTAAAACATAAACCAACAATTGGATTACAATTAGATTATGCAAGCGGAGATAATAATCCAGCTGATAATAATTATAAAACCTATACAACATTATATCCCACTTCACATAAGTTTTATGGCTATATGGATTATTTTATAAATCTTCAAAACGATACTTATGGATTAGGTATTATTGATTTAATAGCAAAATTAAGTTGTACTCACTTGGATAAAATAAAATTTAATTTCAATTATCATTTATTCAAATCAGCAGAAGATTATAAATATGTTTTTGGTTCTACTTCAAACAATTTTGGTTCGGAATTAGATTTAGTAATCAATTATAAATATAATGAATATACTAATTTTGAAGGCGGTGCTTCTTTGTTTTTACCTGGTGATATATTTAAAGAGAAAAAAGGAAAAAATAATTCAACCTGGTTTTATATAATGGCAATAATTAACATTTAAAAAAGACGCCTCTTAATTGAGGCGTTTTTTATTTTTAATATTTCTTCTATTAAATCATTGTCAATACTACAATCGGGATATGTAACACTGCAAGTATTCCAAATCTAATTAAAGATTCTTTTCTTGATTCGGCGGATAAATACGAAAAATAAATTCCCTTCATAATTGTATTACTCATCATCGAAATAATAATTGCAGAAGCCATTACTTTTATCTCAAAGTTTGATGTGCTAATTATCGAAAGTATGAAAGGATCAATATCTGTCACACCAACAATAATGGATAGTGTCAATACACCAGATTGACCAAAATACATTTTTACCCAGCCAGTAATTACAGTTAATAAAACAAAAAGTAAAGCAAACATTAATGATGGTCTTATTTCAAAAGGGTTTTGTAGATTTTGTGAATCTTTATTAAAAGAAGATTTTCCCGAATGAACTTTTAGATCAAAATAAGATAAAACAAATCCAATGATACTCAGAACAATTAATTGCCACCATACTGAACTAACAATTAACGGATTTACAATCATAATTAAAATCAAAACTCTTAAATACATTACACTTGATGCTATTAAAGCTCCCTGCAATGCATTGTTAGCAACATTCTCATTTTTTTGTGCCATTCTACCATAAGCAATCGAAACAGCAGTACTTGAAACTATTCCACCAATAAAACCAGATAATCTAAAACCAATATGGTCGCCCAATCTTTTTGATAAAAAATATCCAATAAAACCAAGAGAAGAAACTATAATCACAATTTTCCAGATCTTAGAAGGATTAAGATGAAAAATAGTATAATCTTTGTCTGGTAAGACTGGCAGAATAATTAATGTAACCAATAAAAATTTCAGCACAGCAAGAAATTCAACTCTATCGAGTTTTTCAACCATTTCTTCAAGACGGGCTTTTTCGGAAAGGAGAATTGTATTAATGATGCCGAGTGTCATTGCAGCCCAGATATCAACAAGATAGGCAAGTGCACCAACTATAAAAGTAACCAATGCAGTAACTTCACTCGTAACACCAAGTCTTTCTGTTTGAACTTTTGTGAAATAAGAAATTGCAGTCAAACCCGAAACTGCAATTAAACCAATTGGAAGAATTGCCTGCACACCAATACTATACAACCAAGCACAACCAAATCCAAGCATACTTATAATTGGATAAGTTCTAACTCCACCAAGTACAATTTTTTTCTGTTTGCTTTTACTACTCTCTCTTTCGAGTCCTACAAGAAACCCGAGAGCTAAAGCAACAATAAATCTTAATTGAGCTGTCCACTCAATATCAATCATTTTATGTTTTTATTTATTATGTAATATGGTAAAATTTTTTAGAACAATAAATAAAAATAATAAGAGTAGAGATACTACCAGTGATTATAATGAATTCTATCTGGTTTAAATCTTTCTGGTTTTGGTTTGACTTCGTCTGGATAACCAATAGCAACAAGAGAAACAGGAATAATATTTTTAGGAATTCCAAAAAATTTAGAAAGTTTTTCCATTCTTTCTTTACGAGGATAAACACCAAGCCATACAGCCCCCAATCCTAAGTCGTGAGCAGCAAGTAATAAATTCTGTGTAGCAGCAGCACAATTAAGAGCAATATAACCCTCAGTTATTTCTAAATCTAGATCCCCACAAATCATTATTGCTAATGTGGCTTCGTAACACATCTCTGCGTATGGATGAAGTTTAGGAATTTCATTAAGTTTTTTTCGATCATTAATTACGATAAAATGCCATGGTTGAGTATTGCGAGCAGATGGTGCATACATTGCAGCTTGAAGTAGTTTAATAACTAATTCTTCTGGAATTTCTTTGTTTTTGAATTTTCTTATGCTCCTTCTTGTAAAAATTGCTTCTAATGTTTCCATAGATTAGTTATATAAATTAAATTTGTTACATACAAAATTATTTCATTGTTATAATTTATTAAAATCATTTTATGATAATTCAAAAAGAAATTTCATTAAAACCCAAATCCCGAGGATTCCATTTAATAACGAGTGAAATATATAATCATCTTCCTGAATTAAAAGAAATTAAGACAGGGATTGCACATATTTTTATTAAACACACTTCTGCTTCTTTGACAATTAATGAAAATGCAGATCCAACAGTTCGTTCTGACATGGAAACATATTTCAATAAACTTGTACCTGAAAATGCAACTTATTTCGAGCATACACTTGAAGGTAAGGATGATATGACATCTCATATAAAAAATACAATAATCGGTAGTTCTTTAATAATTCCTATTACTAATGGTAAATTTAATCTTGGCACATGGCAGGGAATTTATTTATGTGAACACAGAAATTATGGCGGCACACGAAAAATTATAATTACAATTTTAGGAGAGAGGTAATCTTTTATCTCTGGTAATATCACTTCATTAACACCATCTTTTTTGATTCAATAAATTTATTAGTTGATAAAACATAAAAGTAAATTCCACTTGGTAAATCAGCAGCATCAAATCTAAACTGGTGTCTTCCAGCTTGAAGTTCATTTGAAATAATTGTTCTTAACTTTCTCCCCAATACATCATATAACTCAAGCTTAACATCAGAATTTTCTGCGAGTTCAAATTCAATTATTGTACTTGAGTTAAATGGATTAGGATAATTTTGATATAGTGAAAATTTCTTAGGTATAGGATTTTCTTCTTTCTCATTAATATCAAGTATCACTCCACCCTCACAATAAACCGCAAGACCTCCTCCATCTGTCCCAATCCATTTGTTACCCTGCCTATCTATTGCAATCGCATAAACATAATTACTTGGCAGACCTGAATTTGACGTGTTGTAAACTCTCCAATTTACACCGTCAAACTTTGCTAATCCTCTATCATATGTCCCAATCCACATGTTCTCCTGTCCATCTATCGCTATCGTACGAACATCATTATTTGGCAAACCTGAATTTGAAGTATTGTAAACAGTCCAATTTGCCCCATCAAACTTAGCTAAACCTGCTCCCCATGTCCCAATCCATTTGTTACCTTGAGAATCTATTACCAATGCTAAAACTACATTACCTGGCAAACCTGAATTTGAAGTATTGTAAACAATCCAATTTACTCCATCAAACTTTGCAAGACCTCCTCCAGTCCCAATCCATTTATTACCCTGGAAATCTATCGATATTGCTAAAACATCATTATCTGGCAGACCTGAATTTGACGTGTTGTAAACTCTCCAATTTAAACCGTCAAACTTTGCTAATCCTCCTCCACTTGTTCCAACCCACTTGTTCTCCTGTCCATCTATCGCTATCGCACGAACTTCATTATTTGGTAAACCTGAATTTGATGTTTTATAAACAATCCAATTTACTCCATCAAACTTTGCAAGACCTCCTCCTGTCCCAATCCATTTGTTACCCTGGGAATCTATCGATATTGTACGAACATCATTATCCGGCAGACCTGAATTTGTAGTATTGTAAACAGTCCAATTTACTCCATCAAACATCGCAAGACCTCCTCCTGTCCCAACCCATTTATTTCCCTGCGCATCTATTGATATGGCAAGAACATTATTATCTGGCAGACCTGTATTATAAACAGTCCAGTTTCCACTATCAAACTTTGTGAGTCCCCCTCCTGTCCCAATCCATTTGTTTCCTTGTAAATCTATTGATATCACACGAACGTTATTATTTGATAAACCCGAATTTGAAGTGTTGTAAATAGTCCAGTTTACACCGTCAAAATTCGCTAATCCTCCTCTCCATGTCCCGATCCATTTGTTACCCTGTAAATCTATTGATATGGCAAGAACATTATTATCTGGCAGACCTGAATTTGATGTGTTATAAACAGTCCAATTTGCTCCATCAAACTTTGCAAGTCCCTCAAGTGTCCCAATCCATTTGTTTCCTTGTGAGTCTATTGATATTGCACGAACATCGTTATCCGGCAGATCTGAATTTGATTTGTTATAAATAGTCCAGTTTACACCATCAAACTTCGCAAGTCCCCCTCCTGTCCCAATCCATTTGTTTCCTTGTAAATCTATTGATATTGCCCAAACCCAATTATCTGGAAGACCTGAATTTGATGTGTTATAAACAGTCCAATTTACTCCATCAAACTTTGCAAGTCCCTCAAGTGTCCCAATCCATTTGTTTCCTTGTAAATCTATTGATATTGCCCAAACCCAATTATCTGGAAGACCTGAATTTGACGCGTTGTAAACAGTCCAATTTATTCCATCAAACTTTGCTAATCCACCCCCTCCAGTCCCAATCCATTTATTCCCCTGCTCATCTATTGATATGGCAAGAACATTATTATTTGGCAGACCTGAATTCGATCTGTTATAGTTAATCTTCTCGCCTGTTAGCATATTCAACTTAATAAGTCCACCGTTTGTCCCTACCCAAATGTAATCAGCTTCAATTACAAGTGCTTGAATATAATTTACAGCTGTGAAATTAATCCATTCCGGATTTGTTTGAGGAAATGATACATCCTTTGCAAGAATTAACAACCAAATCAATGCCAAAGATAACAATTGTAAAAATTTTTTCATCGTAACTCCCCTCCTTTTTCAATTTACCTCATTCATATTAAAATTAACTTTGCCCTTGCCAAGAACAATGAAAAACTCTCAATCCAGCATTTAACACCTTAAAAGTATTTTATACGCAATTTACAAATTGCCTACCTCACCAACGCCATCTTCTTTATACCAACATACCTACCATTCAAACTAACCCTGTAAAAATAAACACCACTTAAAAAACCAACTACATCCCTACAGCTTATTTTGCTAACACCATCTTAATTGTCTGAACAAATGGCTTTCCTTCATTTGATGTAACATAAATTCTTGCAAAGTAAATTCCGCTTGGTAAATTTGATGCATCAAACGTTACATCATAGAAACCAGCAGGTTTTACCTCATTCACAAGAGTTTCAACTTCCCGACCAAGCACATCAAAAATAGAAAGTCTAACAAAACCATCAGTTGGCAATTCATAACTTATCGTAGCAGAAGGATTAAATGGGTTTGGATAACTTCTTATAGAAAATTCAACAGGAAGAAGTTTAGCAACTTGAACCCCTTGATCACTCTGCAATTTAGGCACAGGCTCACCTTCACCAACATTAACATAAAGTATATTTGATGTTACGCTGATATTTGTAGCACCGGTCACAACACATTTGAGTTCAAAGTCAAGTCCAGCTGGATTACTTGTGCTCACTGTTGGGCTGTTCGTCCCAATCGGATACCAAGTATTCACAAGAGGTCTATTCGGCGATATGGGAGAGGACAGTGTTGCTGTGGCATATGAACCACCATCTCCAACATCCAACTTCTCCCATTGATAGGAATAAGGAGGAATACCACCTGAAGCCGTCGCCGTATAAGTCCCCAGCTGATTGCCATTAAGATATGTTGGACCAGATATGGAAACAACTAAAGCTGGTATAGTGATCCCATGCCCGGCAAATGCTTGATAAATTTGAGAAGTATGAGAGTGGTTGTAGTAATTATTGTCCACCACAAAGACATTGTACTCAAAATCGCTAATTGTGCGAGCATGTGGCGTAACTTGCAGCGCCTTGAAAAAAAGGTTGTCTGCGATACTTTGACCTACTGATTGACGAAGATCCCAGCAAGCACTACCAATCACCTGACCGTTCCAATGAGCTCCGCGGGTTGAATCCCATGTGTAATTATTATTAAGATTTCTATTAACCCCAACATCTTCAGCTTGATTAGGATCATTATTTTTTGTACAAGCAAAGTAATCTGCCAAGCCTTCGTCCATAGCACTGGCTTGGGTAAAATATTCATTTGGATCTCCAATCCAGCCACCATAAATATGATAAATAACATTATGTGTGTACTCGTGATAGATAACATCACTTGAGCGTGCCCATTGCTGTCCATCTTGAATCCCGAATAAAATATCTGTGCCATTAGCAGCACCATTTGTATACTCTCCACAATTAATGTACGCACCTATCTGATAATCCATACCAGTATAATTAAACGTATTCTTGAAATAATCATGCATCACTGAAGCATGCCATCTTAAATTTGTTCCATCTGTTGTACCCCAATCGTGATTTACTACTGCCGGCGGTGTATACGGTCCCTTTGCTTGAGCAATCGGCCCTCTAGGATTTGCTGAAGAATCACGCACTTGAACCCACTCGTTCTCTAATGGGAACTGGATAAAGTACCACGTATAGGCAAAGGATCCTGTTGAGTAATTTCCATTTTCGTTACTGTCACCCTCCCAGACTACCTGTCCAAGATTATTCCACACCTTTATGTGCGTGGTCTTGAAGCTTGCCTGTACAGGTGTGTCGTACTTGTGAACAGGCCAATAACTCCCTGTAACCTGACCGCTAAAGCCACCTTCCCTAATATTATTTTTTTGTTCAACTATTTCTCCATTCCTCGCATCAACAAAGTAAATAATTTCTTGTAATGGATAAGCACGAAATAAAGTAATTTCCCATGTTAAGTAAAAAAATGTTGTATCCTTTTCCTCTTTCGGATAAATTATAAGCTCGCATCCTTTCTCCGTTACAGTTGAATCAAATCCAAATGCTCGTTTGGCTATTTCTTCAGCTTTAGATTTTGTTACTTTTGGAGTTGTTGAAATGGTGGAGATATTCTGATATGCATCTGCACCAAGTGCAACTATATCGCCACTTTGATTAACCGTGTAACCAATTTCGTTCCCATAATCCGGCACACCATTTATAGACTGATCGTAAGAAATAAACCACATTTTGCCGTCTGTTTCCGCTTTTCTTAATTTCAGTTGGGCTGGATCTATCCTGAGGATTCCTGCGTAATCTGAAAAGAATTTTTTTGATAAGGTTTCAACACTCATTAAGTTGAGATCTGACCACTGAAAACCATAACTTTTGATGTTTGGCAATTCTCCATAAACACGATGAGTAGAACCTGTTTGTTGATTTACCTGCAACAGCAACTTATTACCGTTCTTGTCCTGAATCGGTATAAGTTGCTGTGAGAACACTGCCGAGACAGTAGTTAAAGCAAGCAATATAACAAGTATTTTGCACTTCATTGTTTTTCACTTACTTTATTTTTTACTATAAAAAGAAAAAGCTTTGTTTCAATGCAGAGTATCACCTCCTTCGCCAACTTACAGCCTCTACTTCTGCGAAATTAACCGGAGTAATCTTTGTTAAACCACCGCCGTCTCGTCTGACCATGAAGATATCTCCAGAAGAGTTGAATAATATTCTCTGATTATCGCTTGACCAAGCAACCGGGTAGTTAAATGTATTATTCGTTGTTCTAAGAACTCTTGCATTATTCCCATCTCCATCAGAAATGAAAAGATCATGTCTAACCCCACTCCATGAAGTAAGAACTATATACGCTTGATTTGGACTCCACAATCCATGACCACTTGTCACAGTATCAACAGAAATTTGTTTCTTCATTTCACCCCGAGTTGAAAGGATAGCAACAAATTTGCGGGACCCTGGCTTTGACCAATTAATTATATCACATAAAAATGATTGCCCATCTGGCGACCAATCAGTGATAGTTTCATTCACTGAGATAGTGGTTGTTACCCTCTTTTCATTTGTTCCATCTATATTAATTGTAAAGATATCCCGGTTAGCAATTGCTTCAGGAACCATCAACCTTGAATATGCAATTTGCTTTCCATCAGTTGACCAAACTGGATGAAGTGCCCCCGCGTAAGTCAATTTCCCATAAACAGGATCATCTACATAAACATATTGCTGAGTTAATTGATACCTGTTTCTCCCATAAGCATCCATAATGAAAATTGCATAACGATAGAATGGATAAGTAGATTCATCTCCAACCAGAGAAACAACTGCTATCTTCTTCCCATCTGGAGACCAGCTCGCATCAAGTATTGGAAAGTTTGGATCATTCGTCAACTGTTGAACATTTGAACCATCCTCGTTCATGCTGTAAAGTTGATATGAACCACTCTTATCGGAAATAAATAGAATTGAACCAGCCTCAACAGAAAATCCACCATCTGAAACAGGGTTATCTTTACACCCAACAAAAATTAACAAACTAAGTAAAATCACTTGTGAAACCCTGATGAAATTTTGAATGGACATAACTTTTCAACTCCCTACTTTGAAAAGTTTTATCTTAGAATAGATTCCTAAGTAAGTGGACGCTTATAACCCCCATCTGCGTTTATAACCCATACCGTTCCATTTTTTGTGGATTTCAAAATTCATCCGAAATCCTTCCCTCTTTTTCCCAACAACAGGAGATTCAACTAAAATTAAAAAAAATTTTCATCTTGTATATATTCCCGGCATCTGAAAACGCTATCCAATTTACATCAGGTGACCAAGCAGGCTCAAAATCTACAAGCATAAAATCAAAATCTATCGGAATCTTAGGTGACTCATATGGTTTAGTCTCCATCTCACACGAAATGAAAAATATTGAAAATATAAAAATTAAGGCTATTACATATCTCATCGTTTTGAAAATAATTTTTATTTTTAAACTTTAATCATATGTTCAAATAGTCCATCCATTGCCTCCTAAAAAACCTCGTGTAATCTTCAAAAGATACTAAAAACAATTCTTCACTAACAACATTTTTGCTTAGCCACTGATGTTAAAGTTCAAATTGCAAAGTCGCAAATATCGGGCAATACTGCTGGGACAAGTCAAATGTTAAAGAGAACATCTCCTTAAATAAAATATTAAATCTGAAACTAATGGGAACATCAACTCCAAATCTTACGGAAGCAAATGCTTTTGAAAAGGTCTTACCCGATGACCGATAAACATAAGTCGATGTCTTCCGTGAGTCCTGTTCCCACCATGTAGTGACGAGAATTTTCCCAACCTGCGTAAGCTGAATCCCACTCTGAATTATATTAAATGATTTTATAAAATAACCAGATCTAAGTAATCGAACACCAACAGATGCTTCGTAAATGTGAGAATCATCACCAGTTATGTTTCTGTGAAAACCAAACATAAATAAAATAGATAATTCTGGCTATCGTCCGTTATATTCAAAACAACTATAACTTACACTTGCCGATAATTGGATATCTTGTGAAACAGCATTATGAGATTGAACTGCTTACACCCCAATCGTTCTTCCAATAAGTTGCTGTGAGAACACTGCGGAGACAGTAATTAAAGCAAGCAATATAGCAAGTATTTTGCGCTTCATTGTTTTTCACCTACTTTATTTTTTACCATAAAAAGAAAAAAGCTTTGTTTTTAATATTCATCTCACAAAGGCATCACCTCCTTCGCCAACTTACAGGAGAAAGAACCTTAGATTCAAAAGGAGTGATATCTTTGAGGTCACTCCCATCTGAATTTAAAATCAAAACTCTATTCGATACACTAACCAGAATAGAGGAATCATCAGGTGACCAGCAAACAACCCAATAAGTTCGAGCTGTGCCTTTAGTAATGTTTTTAATCGCACCACTATCCAAATCTTCTACAAACATGCTATCCTGATGAGCTAAGGAAGCAGGATAAAAATCCACCACGTATGCAACCTTATCACCTTTTGATGAATATGCCATACACTTGAAGCCCAGACTGTCACCTTCCCAAGTTCTTAAAACATTACCATCGGGGGTATACATAAGAATCTTTGAATATGGAGTCCAGGGCATTGCTGATGCTAATATCGCCTGATTTTTCCCTCCCCAATCCCATATCCTCTCAAAAAAATTAATAGTTGAAGTAATTCTCAGTTCATTAGATCCATCAATATTTATTACGAAAATATCCCGGTTACCAATTGCTTCAGGAACCATCAACCTTGAATATGCTATCTGCTTTCCATCAGGTGACCAAACTGGATGAAGTGCCCCCGCGTAAGTCAATTTCCCATAAACAGGATCATCTACATAAACATATTGCTGAGTTAATTGATACCTGTTTCTCCCATAAGCATCCATAATGAAAATTGCATAACGATAGAATGGATAAGTAGATTCATCTCCAACCAGAGAAACAACTGCTATCTTCTTCCCATCTGGAGACCAGCTCGCATCAAGTATTGGAAAGTTTGGATCATTCGTCAACTGTTGAACATTTGAACCATCCTCGTTCATGCTGTAAAGTTGATATGAACCACTCTTATCGGAAATAAATAGAATTGGACCAGTCTCAACAGAAAATCCATCATCTGAAACAGGGTTATCTTTACACCCAACAAAAATTAACAAACCAAGTAAAATCACTTGTGAAACCCTGATGAAATTTTGAATGGACATAACTTTTCAACTCCCTACTTTGAAAAGTTTTATCTTGGAATAGATCCCTAAGTAAGTGGACGCTTATAACCCCCATCTGCGTTTATAACCCATACCGTTCCATTTTTGTGGATTTCAAAATTCATCCGAAATCCTTCCCTCTATTTCCCAACAACAGGAGATTCAACTAAAATTTTTAAAAAAATTTTCATTTTGTCAATTCCCCCATCTAACACACCTAACTTAAACTTTATTCCACCAAAGCTATTTTTCAACACCAACAAACCGTCTGCTTCAATATTTTATACTTCCTGTTAAATTATCCCCCTCTCTATTTATAGAGAGGGGGGTGGGTTACTTCACCAACACCATCTTCTTTACACTTGAAAACTTATTTGTCAACAAAACATAAAAATATACCCCACTCGACAAATCCCCACCATCAAACTTTACACGATACCTCCCAACCTCTAATCTCTCATCAAGAATTGTTTTAACCTTCCTCCCCAAAATATCATAAACCTCAAGCTTGACATTTGTAATCTCAGGTATATCAAACTCAATTACAGTCGCAGGATTAAACGGATTAGGATAATTTTGATATAGTGAAAATTTCTTAGATACAGGATTTTCTTCTTTCTCATTAACATCAAGTATCACTCCACCCTCACGATATACTGCAAGACCACCACCTGTACCAATCCATTTGTTCCCCTCTGAATCTATGGCTATTGCATAAACCCAATTATCTGGCAGACCTGAATTTGTTTTAATATAATAAACTTTCTCACCTGTAAACATATTTACATTAAATAAACCTCCAGTTGTCCCAACCCAGATGTAATCACCTTCAAATGCAAGTGCATTAATATAATGCCCCGCATTGAAATTAACCCACTCAGGATTTTGAGAAAATGAAAAATTAATTGCTAAAAGAATGAAAAAAATCGTTGATAATATTTTTCTTGTCATTGTTCCCCTCAGGTAGTTATACTCTTAAAATAAAGATTAATCTTCTCTATTTCAATTAATCTTTGTTTTATATTACATATAAATCTTAAGACTAAACAAGAGTTAAATTTTATTTAATCAACAACACCTTTTTTAATTTCAGAAAATTATTATCTTTTTATTTGTAATAAATTCTTGAAGGCAGTTTATCAACATTAAATTCTAAAGTATAAGTAACAGCTACAGAAGCATAATTTAGAAGTGTTGTAACTTTATAATTTTATCAATTGATTAAAATTGTGCTGGAAAGATTTGAACCAAAGTAGGTTATGTAATAAATAGTTTCTCATCTATTGTTAATATTTGATGTAATTAATCAATTAAATACAAATAGTTTGGCAATTTAATTTTATAGCCAGAATTTCCACCGACAAGGTCGCTCCATTGATCGCCAATATTAGCAATAATTTCATAACCTTTTTTAACAAGTTCTTCTCTCTTAAGAGCTTTAAACTCAGCTGCTGGAATATTGCGTTCTTCTTTTTTTCTTGCAATGAGTGTATCAAACTTTGTATAACCCTGTTCAATTAAATTCCTGATTGTAGCATCTCTTTCTTCTTCATATCTTCCTGTAATAAATATAACTCGAATATTCCTTGATATCAAATAATCATAAAATCGTTTTGTCTGTGGTATTGATCTTGCTTTACCTTCATTGATCCAATTATTCCATAAATCCATTCTAAATCCAAAACCAATAGATTTAATATATTCATAATTCGAAAGAGCAGTTTCATCTATATCAAAAACTACTGATGATTTTTCATTTGTTTTTATTTTTTCGATATGCTTAATTGCTTTATCAATAATTTTAGAGCACTCATAATCAAAAAGTCCCGATTCATAATAATTCTGAACAGCATTTTTAGCAGCGTCAAGATTAATTATTTTAATGGCGGGATCTAAAGAAGTGCAAGAAGAAAATAAAAAAAGAATAATGAATAAAGAATATATTCTCAAAAGCTGCATAATAATCAGGTTCCAGAATTCTGATTAAAGTATATATTTACTCAAATCTCTATTCTTAACTATCTTCTCTAATTTTTGATTTACCATCTCTCCAGTAATTTTTATTACTGAATCTGGCATTTTATCAGGAACATCAAACAATATATCTTCAAGTAATGTTGTAAGGATAGTATGTAATCTTCTTGCCCCAATATTTTCAACCTGTTCATTTACAAGAGCTGCTGTTCTGGCAATTTCTTTTATTGCATCATCTGTAAATTCTATTTGTACACCTTCTGTTTGTAAAAGTGCTGCATATTGTTTAAGCAAAGCATTTTCTGGTAGTGTAAGAATTTTTATAAAATCTTCTTCTGTCAAACTTTTTAGTTCAACACGAATGGGAAATCTTCCTTGAAGTTCTGGAATTAAATCCGAAGGTTTTGAAACATGAAATGCACCTGAAGCAATAAACAAAATATGCTCGGTTTTAACAGGTCCATATTTTGTATTAACTGTAGAACCTTCAACTATTGGTAGTAAATCTCTTTGAACTCCTTCTCTCGAAACATCAGGTCCATGTGTACTTTTATTACCAGCAATTTTATCAATTTCATCTATGAAGACAATGCCAGATTCCTGTACTCTTTGAATTGCTTCTTTCTGAACAGCTTCCATATCAATTAATTTTTCTGCTTCTTCCTGAGCAAGAATTTGTCGAGCTTCTCTTATAGTAGTTTTTCTTTTTTTCTTTTTCTTTGGAATCATACTGCTTAACATATCCTGAAGATTCATTGTAATATCATCCATTCCCATAGGTCCCAAAACCTGCATACCAAAAGCAGGAGTGGATACATCAAATTCAATCATACGATCATCAAGTTCTCCTTTACGAAGTTTTTCTCTCATCCATTCTCTTGTTTTTTCATTTCTAATTTCTTCACTTTCTCCATCTTCATCAGGGACTTTAGTTGTTTTTTTAACAGGAGGAATTAGATAATCGAGAATTTTTTCTTCGGCAAGACGTTCTGCTTTTTCTTTTACTTCAAGAGTTTTTTCGGAACGAACCATATTTACAGCAATTTCTGTTAAATCTCGTATCATCGATTCAACATCTCTACCTACATATCCAACTTCTGTATATTTTGATGCTTCAACTTTTATAAATGGGGCACCTGCAAGTTTAGCAAGTCGTCTCGCAATTTCTGTTTTTCCTACACCAGTAGGTCCAATAAGTATAATATTATTGGGCATAATTTCTTCTTTAATACTTTCTTCAACTTTTTGACGACGCCATCTATTTCTTAAAGCGATTGCAACAGCTCTTTTTGCTTCGGTTTGCCCAATTATATACTTATCCAATTCTTTAACTATTTGAGAAGGCGTTAGCTGTTTCATTAAATTATCGTTCATAAATTTTCTCCAAAACTTTATTCAATTACTTCAATTGTTATTCTATCATTTGTATAAATACAAATGTCTGCTGCTGTTTTTAATGACTCTTCTACAATTTCTTTAGCCGAGAGGTTGCTATATTTTTTAAGCATTTTTGCTGCTGCAAGTGCATACATACCACCGCTCCCTATTGCAACAATATTATCTTCTGGTTCAATAACATCTCCATTGCCAGATACTATAAAAGCTTTATCCTGTGTTATTACTGCCAGCATTGCTTCCAGTCTTCTTAAATATTTATCTGTTCTCCAATCTTTTGCCAGTTCTACAACTGCTCTACTTACATTGCCACTAAAAGCTTCAAGTTTTTCTTCAAATCTTTCAAGAAGAGTAAATGCATCGGCTGTTGAACCAGCAAAGCCACATAAAACTTTTCCATTTAGTAATTTTCTGATTTTTGTTGAGTTATGTTTCATTACAGTGTTTCCAAGTGTAACCTGACCATCACCACCTAATGCAGCTTTTCCATCTTTTATTACACCAATAATTGTTGTTGAGCGAACTTTCATCTATTACTCCATTTATTTATAAATATTTTGTAAGGAATTAATCTGGGAACTCTCTTTTGATATTCTGAATACATCATACCAAATTTTTGAACTAATTTCTTTTCTTCAAAAAGAGATCCAATATAAAAATAAATTACAACACAAATGAAAGTAACAAAATAAAATAAATCCATTATCGGTCTAAATCCTAAAAACAATATTGAAAATAAATAAACTGGATGACGTACAAATTTGTATGCTCCTTCTACTCTGAAATTGTAAATTGCATCACCATCATCAAGTTTATATTCTCCTTTAATATATCGCATAAGTTGTGCAATGCCTGAAAATTCTTTCAAATCAGTTCCTTTAAGCGACCACAGTAATCCAATAAAGGAAATTATTTGCAATACAAAAGTAATAATATCGAAGGGATAATGTAAGTCGTAAATTATTACATCGGGTTTAGGAGCTAAAAATAAAAATGCAAGAAATAAGATTATTGATGTAAGATTATAGAATAATCGATAAAAAGCAATTTTTTCACCAATATTTTTTATAAGTCTTTCTTTAATTTTATTGGATGCTAAAAAAGAATGTGTAAAAGCAAATAAAGAAAATAAAAGAACAATTAAAAATGTATCAACAATCATAATTTTTTGCGTAGCCGTGCAATGGGTATTTTTAGTTGTTCTCGATACTTAGCAACAGTTCTTCTTGCAATATGAATTCCTTTCTCCTGAAGTATACTTGCAATTTTATCATCACTGTATGGATTATCTTTTGGTTCGTTTTCACATATTTCTTTTATTAATTCTTTAATATGTTTATTAGAAATTTCATCTCCGCTATCTGTAGATAAACCTTCGCTGAAGAAATATTTTAATTCGTGTATGCCCTGTGGACTTTGAACATATTTACCATTTACAACTCGACTAATGGTTGAAATATCCATTCCAATTTCGTCTGCAATATCTTTATAAATCATAGGCTTAAGATATTTTGGACCATTTTCAAAAAATTCATATTGTTTTTCGAGTATCGATTGCATTATCTTCAAAAGAGTATTTCTTCGTTGTTGTAAAGATGCAATAAACCATTTTGCCGATTCAAATTTTTCTCGTAAAAATTTATGAGTTTCTTTTTCTCGTTCGGAGATTTTTCTTTTTCTTTTTTTAGATTCAAGCATTTCAAGATATGTTTTACTAATAGTAACAGACGGGACACTTTTATCGTTCAGTGTTACAATATAATTATCATCTACTTTCTCAATAATAAAGTCTGGAGTTATTTGATTAACTTCTTCGGCATCTATATTTCCTTCGCCAGGTTTGGGATTTAACTTTTGAATAATACTAATTGCTGTTTTAAGTGTTTCTTTCGATAGATTCAAATTCTTCTGAATATTATCATATCTTTTATTTACAAAATCATCAAAATGATTTTCAAGAATTTTTTCTGCTATGTAAGAGTAATATGGATCAAAAGAAGAATTTCTAATTTGAACAAGTAAACATTCCTGTAGATTTCTTGCTCCAAGTCCAGGTGGATCGAGTGTTTGAATTAATTTTAGAACTTTTTCTGCTTTTTTAAGATCGACATCGATTTGTTCAAATAATTTCAGGTCATTCACAAATTTTTCTAAATCTTCTTTAAAGTAACCATCTTTATCAAGTGCACCAATAATATTTTCACCAAGTATCATTTCTTCTTCGGTTAAATCGAGCATATGTAACTGCTCGATTAAACTATCTCTTAAAGATCTTCTTTGTTGTGCAATAGGATAAAATTTTTCTTCGTCTTGACTTCTATTTAATCTATCAAATTCATACTCATACTCAGTATCGTTCATAAAATCTTCTATATCAAATTCATCTTCTCTGTTATTATAATTTTCTTCTTCTTCATCGAGCGTAATATCTTCCTGTCCATCGCTTTCTTCTTCGAGCTGATCGAGAGATAATTCTTCTTCAGTTGTTTCTTCGAGTATTGGATTCAGCTCGAGTTCAGTTTTAATTCTCTGTTCTAAAGCCAGTGTATTTAATTGAAGTAATTTTTGATATTGAATTTGCTGAGGCGAAAGTTTTTGTTGTAATGCTATTTTTTGTTGTAACGATAACATAACTATCCCACCACCTTTTTTATTTTCAAAACCCATTCTTTTCCGAATGCTCTTTCGAGTGCTTTTTTGCAAAAGTCAAAAATTGTTGTAGAAGTTTTTTCTCCTTTTTCCAGAGCTGGCAGGCATTCGGAATATTTCTCGTATCTTAAAATTTGTCCCCCAAAATTTGAAACTCTAATCGGGAATAAGTGACAGGATATTGGTTTTATAAAATCTATTTTACCATCATTATATGCTTTTTCAATTGAACATTTTGCAATATCTCCTTCATAAGTCACAAATACACAGGCTCTGTTGTTTACACTTCTGGTCATTATTTCATCATAAGCTCGAAACCAGAAACCATTTTTTTCAATTTCCTTTTTATGTTCTTCAGGTAAATACTCTTCAATTACTGGGAGATATTTATTAATTATTTCCACTTCATCTTCTTTCAAAGGTGCACCATAACGACTCTCCATCGTACAGCACGCTCCTTTACACTTAGCTAAATCGCACGTGAAATTTGTTTCCCAGATTTCTGAATTTACCATAATATTTTCAACTTCGATAAAATCTATATCCATATTCTTAAATTACTTTTTCAAAAGATACAAATTTTTTTGTTCTCTCTTTAAAAAATATAGAAAAAATCAACTTCTTAATGCAACTGCAAATTAGTGTAATTCAAAAGTAAACAATAAATTTACATTAAAAATTTTGGGGCTATGGATTTTATAAATAAAACAATCTTACTAACAGGGGCTTCTTCTGGCATTGGAAAAGCACTTGCAGAAAAGTTATCCAGAGAAAAATGCAAATTAATTTTATGTTCTCGAAGAGTTGATATACTTGAAAACTTCAAGAATACAAATCAAACAATAGCTGAAATATTTCCATTTAAATGTGATGTAAGCAATAAAGAAGAAGTTAAAAACACTTATGAAAAAATTAAAAATGAAATCGGGATGCTCGATATTGCTATATTAAATGCTGGTGTTGGTCATAGAATGAAAGTTGAAAATTTTGATTCTAAACTTGCCGAAGAAACCTTTGGAGTAAATATTTTTGGTTTGATTTACTGGATTGAAAATATAATTCCAGATTTTATTAAAAACCGAAGTGGTATAATTGCAGGAGTTTCAAGTCTTGCCGATAATCGTGGTTACTCAGGGAGTGGATTTTATTGTGCAAGTAAATCTGCTGCCACAATTTTTCTTGAAGGATTGAGAGTTGAATTAAAACCTTACGGAGTAAAAGTAATTACAATAAAACCTGGTTTTGTAAAAACTCCAATGACAGACAAAAACGAATTTAAAATGCCATTTTTGATGTCACCTGAAAAAGCTGCTGATATTATTTTATCTGGATTAAGAAAAGAAAAAAGGATAATTCAATTTCCTTTGCCAACAGTAATTTCTTCTCGATTAATTGGCTGCTTACCATCTTTCTTATATGAATTTATGATGACACTTTATGACAAAAAGAAATAAATAGCTATGAAAAAATTTTTGAAAACAATTTTATCAGTTATTTTACTTCTCATATTAATCTCCTGTGAATATGATTTTCCGATAGAACCAATTTATTATCAAAGAGCAGAATTAATAAGTTCAGAATTCAAAACTACTGTTGATGCTAACCATTTAAAATCTCTTTTCAGTGAATTTAAAATAGATGATGAATTAAAAAATAAACTAATATATGATGTTGATGTTTACAAAATTATTTATACAACATTGAATCATAAAGGAGAAATAGTAAAAGCATCAGGTGCATTATTTGTTCCAAAAGGAGTGGATTATTTACCTTTACTCAGTATTCAACACGGAACACAAACAAAAAGAATTAATGTTGGTTCGATTAATCCATATTATTCACTCGAAGGATTTGTAGGTGCATCGCTTGGATATTATACTGTTGTACCAGATTATCTTGGACTTGGAGAATCAAAAATGATTCATCCTTATCATCACGCAAAAACCTCTGCATATGCAGTTATCGATTTTATAAGGGCGGCAAGAAATTTTAGCATCAATAACAAAATAAAATTAAATGGTCAGGTATTTTTAATTGGTTATTCAGAAGGTGGCTATGTAACAATGGCAGCTCAAAGAGAAATCGAAAAAAATTATTATAATGAAATTAAAATTACTGCTTCTGCTCCAATGGCTGGAGCATACGATTTATATTTAACATCTCAAATAATTCTAAATAATAAAATTTATGAACAACCTTCTTTTCTGGCTTATCTTATAGTTGCCTATAATGATATTTATGAATGGAATAAAATAGACGAAATTTTTAATTCACCATATGCCGAAAAAGTAGTATCACTTTTTGATGGTTCTAAAACCACATCCGAAATTAATTCTGAACTTACCAGTGATTTAAAAAAATTGTTTAAACAGAAATTTATTAATGATTTTCTAAATGGAACTGAAATAGAATTTACAAAAGCACTGAAGGAAAATAGCTTAATTAATTTTGTACCAATTTCTCCAACAAAATTATATCATGGCGATGCAGATGAATATGTTCCTTATGAAAATTCTCTAAAAGCAATAGAATATTTTAATTCGCACGGAGCTAATGTTGAATTAATTACAATCAAAAATGGAACTCATATAAGTTCTGGTATTCCATCAATCATAAATGCTATTGACTGGTTTGAGAGTCTAAAAGCTAAATTTATTGCCTCTTCTAAAGTAGTATCGAATGTTCAAGGAAGTTACTTATATAAATAAAACTGGAGGCAACAATGAAAAAGATATTTTTATCAATCCTTATTCTATTCTTTTTGATCAATATTTCATTTGCTCAGGATACAGATGTTATTAAATTACCAGCACCTCAAATGGAGATTGGAAAACCTTTAATGCAGGCATTAAAACTCAGAGCATCAACACGAAGTTTTGATACCACAAAATTATCGCTTCAGCATTTATCGAATTTACTATGGGCAGCATATGGAATTAATCGTCCAGAAAGTGGAAAAAGAACAGTTCCATCTGCAATGAACTGGCAGGAATATGACGTTTATGTAGTTTTGTCCAAAGGTGCATATTTATATGATGCAAAAGAAAATGTATTAAAACTAATTACAAAAGGAGATATAAGAGAATATTGTGGAGTACAGGATTTTGTAAAAACCGCTCCTCTTAATTTAGTTTACGTTGCAAATTTTTCAAGAGTAACTCGTGTAAATGAAGAAGATAAACTATTATTTGTAGCTGCTGATTGCGGATTCATAGCACAAAATGTTTATTTATATTGTGCTTCAGAAGGACTTGCATGTGTAGTGAGAGGTATGATTAATAAAGAAAAACTTCCTGAAGCATTGAAACTAAATTCAAATCAAAAAATAATTTTAGCACAAACTGTTGGTTATCCAAAGAATTAATGAAATGAAATCAACGATCAATAATATTGACTTTAGAACATCTGTATTAATTAGTATTTTTGAGTAAGATAAAAAGATGGTTTGTATATGGGGAAGTTCAAATATGTAATTAAAAGAAGTGGTGCAATAGTTCCATTCAATCCAGATAGAATAGCAAATGTTATATACAGAGCGGCCGTTGCTGTTGGCGGAAGAGATAAAGAAAGGGCAGAACAATTAGCCAAACAAGTTGTTGCCATGCTCGAAGAAAAATATGAAGAAGGTTATAAGCCGCATGTTGAAGAAATCCAGGATATGGTTGAAAAAGTACTTATTGAAAATGGTCATGCAAAAGTAGCTAAAGAATTTATACTTTATCGAGAAGAAGCTGCTCGTAGAAGGCGTGCTGATTCCAAACATCTTTCAAAACCATCTGAATTTATTCCATGGGCAAAAGTATGGAATTCACTCGACTGGGCAGTATCTCATAATCTTCATACAGTTGAATCTTTAAATCAAAGAATACGTAACGGAGAGTTTCCTCATATTGTTCATGAATCTGAATCTGCATATGAAACTCAACTCGATACAGCTGCTGAATTAATTAAAGAAAGAAGTAAAGAACTAAAGATGGTTTTTGTTAGTGGTCCTTCTTCATCTGGAAAAACAACCACCACACTTAAACTTGAACAAAGGCTTAATAAAATGGGAATGAAGTTCGTTCCTTTAATTGTTGATAATTACTTTTTTGATCTTGAACTTCATCCAAAAGATGAATTTGGTGATTATGATTTTGAAACTCCACAAGCTCTTGATTTAGAAATGATAAATGACCACTTAAAAAAACTTGCAAATGGAGAAGAAGTAAAAATACCTTATTACGATTTTAAGGAAGGAAAAAGATATTTAGATAGAACTCCTTTAAAAATTGAAAAAGATGAAGTATTGTTAATCGATAGTCTGCATGGATTATATCCAGAATTCAGTAAAGAAATTCCAGCTGAACAAAAATTCAAGCTTTATCTTGAACCTTTACTTCAAATGAAAATGCCAGATGGAAAATATATTAGATGGACAGATTTAAGAATGATTCGTCGTATGTTGCGAGATTCTGTTCATCGTGCATACAATCCAGAACAAACATTATTACACTGGCATTATGTTCGTTCATCTGAAAAAAGAAATATTTTACCATATTGTAATACTGCAGATTATATTATAAATACTTCAATGTCATACGAAGTTGCACTTTATCGACCCAAGCTTTTAGATAGTTTTCGAGAATGGGAAAAGAAATATCAGGGGGATCCACTAAGAGAAGATGCATACGAAAGAGCATCGAGAGTAAGAAAAATGCTCGAAGCAGTTGAACCCGTAGAAGACGATTCTCCAATTCCTGGCGACTCCGTTCTACGTGAGTTTATTGGTGGAAGTACTTTAAAGTATCATTAATATAAAATAAGAGATGCGCGAAGTTTTATAATGCGCATCTCCTTTTTACAACTATTCGATTTTCAAATTTCTTTTCTTTAAAAAGCTTTTTACTTTTTCTCCTGCATGTTCAAAAACAATGTAAAGAATTGGAATAACAATTAATGTAAGTAAAGTTGTTGTTGTTAATCCACCAATTACAGCTTTGGCAAGAGGCGACCATGTCTCTGAACCTGTACCTATACCAATTGCAAGAGGAACCATACCAAGTATAGTTGTTAATGCAGTCATTAAAACTGGTCTTATTCTGGCTCTACAACCAAATTCAACTGCTTCATACAATTCCATCCCTTTTCTTCTCTGTTGATTTATATAATCCACAAGCACAATCCCATTATTAACTGCAATACCAACCAGCATCACAACTCCTACAAGAGCCATTACACTTATTGTTGTTCCTGTGATTGCAAGAAAGATAAACACACCAATAATTGAAAGTGGAACTGTAAACATAATTATTAATGGATCTACTAAAGATTCGAATTGAGAAGCCATTATCATATAAACCAGAATTACTGCTGC
The DNA here is from genome assembly GCF_036860695.1 of Rosettibacter firmus. Taxonomy (NCBI): domain Bacteria; kingdom Pseudomonadati; phylum Ignavibacteriota; class Ignavibacteria; order Ignavibacteriales; family Melioribacteraceae; genus Rosettibacter; species Rosettibacter firmus. The sequence goes on from NZ_JAYKGJ010000004.1 coordinate 214,816, forward strand.
TATAAATGCAAGTCCAAGATAAAAGAATGCTTCCTGTTGATCTTCTGCTGTACCACCAATAATTACCTGATATTCTGATGGAATAGGAGTTTCTGCAATAATTCTTTTAATTTCACTTACAGCTTTTGATAAATCAATTCCAGACAGGTTACATCCAACAGATACAAATCTACTCTGATTTTCTCTAAAAATTGTAGGACTAGATTGTTCTTCTCGAATTTCTGCTATGTCTTTTAATTTAATTCTTCCACCAGCTGGTAGAGCAATCTCGAGTTCTTCTAAAGCAGCTTTTGATTTTCTATATTCTCTTGCAAATTGAACATAAATATCATACTCATCACCTTTCTCACGATATTGAGATGCTACTTTGCCCTGAACTGCAGTAGAAATATTCATTGCCACCTGAAGTGTTGATAAATTATAATGATTGAGTAAATCTTTATTAAGATGAACTTGAATTTCGGGAGTTGTTTCTTTTGTGTTTAATGATATATCAACCAGTCCATTTACATTTTCCATTTTTGATTTTAATTCGTTAGCAATTGCTTTTGCACCATCAATATCAAATCCAAAAACTTTTACTTCTATAGCCTTTTCTGTTGTGAATGAACCACCTTCCTGAAATGTATAAGTAATTCCGGGAATTTCATCAAACTTTTTTCTTAATCTATCCTGAATTTCAAATTGCGATACACTTCTTTTTTCTTTTGGAATTAATTTAACAAATAATTCAATTGTACTTGAAGTTGTACCATAAGCACCAATTCCTTCACGTGTACCATAAAAAATTGAAACTGATTCTAAAATATCTTTGTCTATAACTTCTTTAATAATATCTTCAATTTTATATGCATATAATCTTGTCTTTTCAATAGGAGTTCCTGCTGGCGATTCTAACATTACATTAATAAAACCTTCATCTGTTCTTGGAAGAAATTCACCACCTAAAAAAGCTGCAAGTCCAAGAGATAAAATAAAAAGTACTGTTACAGAAATTAATATTATTTTTTTATGATAAAGTGACCAGTGTAAAATTTTACTGTATCTATCAGTAAGTTTTATTAACCATTCACCTATTGCATCTTTAATTCTGGTAAAACGAGTATTTTTCTTTACATAATCGAACTTTAAGATATTTGCAGACATCATTGGTACAAGAGTTAATGCAACAAGAAGTGAAACAGCTAAACTGAAAGTTATTGTCAAAACCATATCTTTAAATAATTGACCTGTGATATTAGGAACAAACAAAACTGGTACAAATACAACTATTGTTGTAAACGTAGAAGCAGTTATAGCCATTCCAACTTCGGTAGCTCCAATATCGGCAGCATCAAATTTATTTTCGCCAAGTTCACGATGCCTGTAAATATTTTCCAGAACAACAATTGAATTATCCACAAGCATTCCTACTGCCAGTGCAAGTCCTGCCATTGAAATAATATTCAAAGTAACATTTGCTAAGAACATTACAGCAAATGTTGCAATGATTGATATGGGAATTGAAATTCCCATAATTATACTTCCACGTAAATTTCTTAAGAAGAAATAAATAACAAAAAATGAAAGAAAGAATGCGATAATTGCAGTATCTCTTAAGTTTGTAATTGATCTCATAATAAAATCTGCCTGATCCCAGAGAACACTCATTTTTGTTCCCTGCGGTAGTCTTGATATAATATCGGGAATTGCCTGATTAATTCTTCGACTTGTAAGAACTGTATTTGCATCTGATTGTTTGAAAATCATTATCATTACACCTTCGCCAAAGTCAGCTCGAACTTCGTTTGCATTTTCTTTGTATCCATCTTCAACTTCTGCAACATCTTTAACATAAACAGGCAAACCATTTTTATAAGTAATAATTGTATTTTTTATTTGGTCGAGAGATGTATATTCACTGAATACTCTTAGATTATAACTTTTATCTGTTGTCTCAATTGTACCTGATGGTAAAAGTCCACTTCCATATTGAATAGCTTGAGAAACATCATTAGGAGAAATATCATAAGAAGCCAATAAAATTGGATTGATGTTTACATTAATTTGTCTTTGTAATCCGCCCATAGTTTGAACAGAAGCAACACCTTCAACTCTTTCGAGTAGTGGTTCAATTTTTTCTTCGGATAATTTTCTTAATTCTGCAGGTCCCAGGTAAGGAGAACTAATGCTTATATAACTAATAGGCATCATTGATGGATCAAATACAAAAACCATTGGTTGAGATGCATCTTCTGGCAAATAATCTCGTATGTAATCCAGATTTTTTCGAATATCATTTTCTGCCACCTGCATATTCGTACCATATTTAAACTCAAGCGTAACAATTGAAGAGCCTTTAAAGGATTGTGAAGTAACTCTTTCAATGTTTTTTACTGAAGATACTGCTTCTTCAATAGGTCTGGTTATTAAATTTTCAATATCTTCCGGTCCAACTCCAGGATAATTAGTTATTACACCTGCAATTGGAAAAGTAATATCCGGGAAAAAATCTATTTTCAGTTGTGAAAAAGAGAACAAGCTGAATAAGATTATTACACCATAAATCATTAAAAGAGTTATCTGACGTTTAAGAGAAAATTTTGTAAGTATCATAGTCAATCCTTATTCAATTACTTTAACTTTTTGATCTTCTTTAACGATGTTTTGACCAACTACAATTATTGTATCACCAAAATTTAATCCATCTGTTATTTCAATTTTACCATCACTGAAAATTCCTGTTTTAACTTCTTTTAATTTTGCTTTTCCGTTCTGAACAGTAAAGATAAAATATTTTTTTACCGGGCTTTGCATTCCTGTCTCTTTATCAATTTTTACTTCTGTTTGAGTGAGTAAAGCAATTTCAGGAACAACAACACTATTAGGATGATTTTCAATTTCGATGAGAAATTCTCCAAACATTCCGGATCTCAATCTTGAATCGTTTGTAGGAATAGAAATTTCTACTTCTAAAGATTTTGATAATCGATCAAGTGCGGTATTCATTTTTTCTACTCTACCATAAAATTCTTCTCCGGGAATAGTCGGGAATTTAATAACAACCTTTTGACCAATCTTTACATATTGAATATCTTTGCCAGTTATATAAGCCTTTGCTTTCATCTTTGAAGGTGAAACCACCTGAGCCGCAGGTTGACCAATATTTATCATCTGATTTTCTTCTACAAAAATTGCAGCTACAGTTCCATCAAAAGGAGCTTTAATAAAACAATTTTCATATTGCTCTTTCGCCTGTTCATAAGATGCTTTTGCCTGATTGAGTGCTTGCTCGGCAGTTTCTTTTGTTGTTTTGACCTGATCAAATTGTTGTTGACTTATCGCCTTTTGTTCATAAAGTTTAAGCATCCTCTCATATTCTTGAATAGCCAATTTTGCTTGAAGTTCTGCTGTCTTTAATGCAGAATTTGCGATTTCAAGTCCCTGTCTTTGCAAATCATTTTTTTGTTGAATTATAATCTGATTTTTATTTACTCTTTGACCTGGTCTAATGAAAATTTTTTCTACTCGTTCTGCAGTCTTACTATAAACAATCACATCTTCTTCTGCAGTAATTGTTCCTGTTACTTTTACATATCTCGAAATTGACTCACTTCTTACTTTATAGATTTTTACAGGAACTATTTTTTCTACATTTTCATTTGATTGCTTTGAACAACCAATCATCAAAGCTATAATCAAAAAAAGAATTATTTTCCTTTGCATTTTTTCCTCTTAATTATTTCCAGATTTTATCTAAAAGACCAATTGATTTTAGTAATGCCAGTTGACTTACATTATAATTATAAATTCCCTGCAAGTAGTCACTTTTACTTTTGGTATAAAGTAATTGTGCATTTAAAACATCAAGCTGACTGCTCATTCCCTGTGAATAAAGCAGATTAGAGATACGAAGACTTTCTTTATATTGCTCAAGTGCATCTTTCAAACTCTGTAAATTTTTAGATGCTTCATTAAAGCTATAATAACTCTGTTCAATTTCTAAATCAGCAGCATATTGAGCTTGATTTAAGTACAAATTCATTTGATCAGATTTAATCTTAGCAATTTGATAATCAATGATTCTTTTACCTCCATCAAACAATTGCCAGGATAAAGATAAAGTCAATGATTTTGAACGGATATAATCGTTCCAGGTAACTTTTGTATTTTCCATTGGAGCTGCATAATCCAGACTTGCCATAATAGCTACTGTTGGTGCAAAACTACTGAGTGCAATTTTCTCACCTGCTTTAGTTGTTTCTTGCTGATATTTCAATGCTTTTAAGTCATTTCTTTTTTCTTTTGAAATTGCTTTTAATTCATCCAGAGAGATATTTTCATATTCATTTAGAAAATCTTGTTTATCGAGACTATCTATAACAACAAGAGAATCTTCGAGTGGAATATTAAGTAGCATCTTCAATCTCTGCATCGATAATTTTTTATTCGATAAAGCAGATTCATAAACAGGCAAGGTTGATGAATATTGAGCTTTGGCACGTTGCAAATCAAGTTCGGTTGCTGTGCCTGCATTATAAAATTTTTTTACCTGTTCTAAATTTTGTTTTGCAACTTTAATTGCTTCTTCTGCTGTTTTACACATTTCATTTGCAAGTATAATTGCATAATAAGCCTGCATTGCATTAAGCACAGTCTCTTCTTCTTTTCCTTCTAATTCCTCTTTCAAAGATTTTCTAATATTATTTTGAATATTATAATTAAACCATCTTGCACCACCTGTAAACAATGGGAGCGATAAATTAAATGAGTGTTGAAAATTATATGGTGTTCCAACAACAAATCTCTGTCCCATAAAAACAAATACAGGAAGTTCTATGTTTTTCTGAGCAATGCCCTGATATGACAGAGAAGGAAGAAAATTCGATAGAGATTTCCAGGTTTCAAAATTTTGAATTTCATAATCGAGCGACTTTGATTTAAGCGAGAGATTTTCTTTTAATGAAATATCAATAACATTTTTCCAGGATAAATAAATTATACGTTTTTCTTTCTGTGCATAAATTATCGAAGTAAAAATAAAAACAAACAATAAGAGCTTTTTACTGTAATTCATATTTATTCCTCTCTAATTCAATAAAAAATTTCAATTGCTGATACAATAGACGTTTAATTGCATACAAGAGTTTGTTATAATTTTTATGTACCAATAATCTCTGACCTTTCTCTGCGTTCTTGGCGATTAAATTGTTGAAATCACAACGAACGTCAAGAATTCTTTGATTATGTACTAATCTTTAATTTCTTTATAAAAATTATTCCAGAGTTTCAGCATTTCCTTATCAAGATTTTGTAAGTTACCTTCAAGTAAAAGTCTCAAAGCAATTCCATCATTAGAATAAATAAACATTCGTGCAATTTGTTCATCTGACATTGGAGATGAAAATTCTTTTTTTCTTCTCGCTATTTTCACAATTTTAATCCATTCATTAAGTTCATATTGTTGCACCTGTTTAACTTTTTGCTGAAAGCGGGGGAATAATTTCATTGCATCAAAAACTATGGTAATAAAATTTATATTAACCAAAGTACTTGAATCAAAAATTTCGTTTTTAATAGAAGTCAAAGTATTTTTAATATGCTTAACATAATCCTGATAGAATTCTTTAAGTGAATTATGAGATAATTTTTCGTAATCAATCATCATTTTATCAAAGTAATAGGTATTTATAATTTCCTTAAAAACCTGTTCTTTGCTTTTAAAGTAATGATAAAAAGCTCCTTTTGATAAGCCTGTTTCTCTAACAATATCCTGCATTGTTACTTCTTTATAACTTTTCTGAAGAAAAAGTTTAAAAGCTGTTTTAAGTATATGTTCTTTAGTATTTTGCATAAACCGACCGTTTGGTATGTTCTAAAATATTATAATAAATACACATATCAAAACAAATAATTTCCCAAAATTATATTTGATAAACTAAAGTATGCTGGAAATAATTAAATAATTTAATGACTTAAACGAAATGGAATTAAGAATTTCTGAATTTAAGAAGGTAAAAAATCAATCGTCATCATAATTACGAAAAGGATCTGGTTTGCCTGGTTTGAATAATTTAAAGGCAATCAGATAAGAAATTATAAATGCTAATATGATTAATAAAATTTCCATAATTCCTTTTTAGTATACTTAATATTAAAAAGAAAAACAATGTCATATAATAAAAACAAATGAATTAGTTATTAACGGGAATGAAATTTTTATAAATATTGATAATTGATAATGAGTTTAAGAAATTTGTTGAAACTATTTAGTAATTTTTTTCTTCTTACCTGCTACAAGCAGATCTGCCTGTCGAAGACAGGTTTGTTCTTTTTAGATATTAAAACCAGAGTATTTTAAATTCTTTTGTACTTAAGAGTAAAAAATTAATATGGATATAAATATATAACAAATGAAAAAGATTATTTATATCTCATTAATTTTGTTATTAAATACTATATTATATTCTCAAGAAACTGTCCGAATATTTGGACATGTCACTGATTTTAATAATAATCCCCTTGATTCAGTATTAGTAATATTAAAAAACAAAAATTTTGAAAACTTATACCAAACTTTAACCAACAAATCAGGATATTTTTCATTAAATGTCCCAAAAGGTTTTTATTATTGTATTTATGCTATTAAACCATCTGATTATGGAAAAACTAAATTAGAATATTGGGCATGGAATATTCCTGCATTAAATGACTTTGAAATAAATCCAAAATATGATCGATTAGAAATATATGGAATGAATGCTTTTGAACCACAAGTGGGGCCTTTCGAAACATATATGATTTATTTCAGACCTATGAGTTTAACTAAAGTATTACAAATTCAAAAATTTATATCTAACTTAGATACATTAGATATAGCACCCAAAAATATATCATCAGACGAATTAAAAGCTTATGTTAATGATATTCGTACCGATATAGTTAATATTAATAAGGTGTTAGAATATGGTAGAGGGAAGTATTTATATGGATATTTAATTCAAATTATAAAGCCAATAAATAACAAAGAAATAATTCAAGGTTATGATAAAATCTCTATTATATTGAATTCTAAAGAAACAAATGAATATGGAATGGGAGAGTGTTTTATAAAAAAATTCCCATAAATTAATAAAATAAAGTAATCATTCTTTTTCAAGAGAGATTTTAGTAAAGTAATTTCTAAAAATTAATTTTATTCAATAACTTTTAATCTCTGGAGGTATGCCAAAAACAAAGTAATAGACTTGAATCTTTATAAAGTTTGAAAATTTGACTGCTCTCGAGCAAAAACAAAAATAAAATCAAGAATGATAAATTACTCCTAAAAGTATTTAGTAAGTTTATATAGTAATGATACACTCAAAACTCGTATGTCATTTTATTAATATTACTTCTTTAAGGCATACTAAATAAGTTTTTATCTTTATGAATTATTTTTCATTTGAACAAATAGAAAGCAATTCACAATAAGGATTATTCCGTTGTGAAAAACATTCAGGTTGCCCTCGTCCTTTAACGGGGGCTTTTTTATTTAGAAATACAATACTTCTGATTTTTTTACTCCTGATTTTTTGGCACCGACCTTAAAAACGTTCCAAACATTTTTTGCTCTTCAAGTCTGCATGACCATACTAAATCACCATTCCATACTGTAATATCTGGACAACCATCGCACATGCTTTGACGTCCATCTTTCATAATATCTACTGGTTGTATGAACATTATTGTTTGCATGTGTGCTTTCTTAAAAATTTGCAACGGATTTTTTAGCATTTTTATTAATGCTTTTCTTATTCCTTTATCTACTGGCCATAGAAATAACATTGCTGATCTTCCACGACGTGTTATTTTTGGAGAAGCATAAGAAAGGTAAGTACCCTTAAAGAAATGATGTGCTATCATTACAAGTTCAAGAAATTTGGGCCCAGCATAACCATATATCTTTCCTTTTGTACCAATTCTTTCTGTAAGTAACCATTTGAACGAATCAACTTTTTCTGTTCCATTTAAATATGCACAGGGAGAAAAATCAGGATAATATTCTCTAACTACTCTTAAAATATCAGTAGAAAGAATGTCAACTTTTCTATCTGTATCTGAATGATAAGAAATATTCTGCCAATCAACCTTTTGTCCACCTGCATACCAGTCAAAAGGTAAAGAAGGAACAACATGTCGAAAGCAAATGAAAACCATAGTATGAACAATATCTATATTTTCTTCTGCCCATTTTAAAAGTTCTGGTGTGTATTTTAATGTATCTTCGTAGACTGTTGAATTAAATGAGCATGCAATTCCACCCACATCAGCAAGCATTTTTGCATAATGATAACGGAGTTCATTTAATTCAACTTCATTTTTACCTCGCCATTTACCTCCACGACCCTGTTTACTATCAACATGAAAAGTAAATCCATATACTCCTGCTTTCTTCAAATCTTTTAATAAATCTTTAGTAAGAACAGCTCCATTTGTATTTACAATTGGTTTTAAACCTCTTCTTTTTATTTCAGCAACAATTTCAACTATTTGTGGATGAAGAAGTGGATCGCCACCTGCAATTGAAATACAATCAGAATTTCTCTTCTGTTGAAATATGTCAAGCTCATGTTTTATTAAATCAAGTGGTTTGTGCGAATTCTTTTCGTTTTCACGATAACAACCATCACATGCAAGATTGCACATTGCTGTTGGTTCAAGCCAGGATATTGCATTGTCTGGTAAAGTCCACGGTAAGCGATATAATTCCCTGTGATTTAAAATTAATTCTGCCATAATACCCTCAATTTATTTTGAAAAAATCTATATAAATATTGTAGATTATTTTCTCTGGCAGAATATTATTTTTCAGGAATGATTAATATAATATATTAAATCCAGTTTTAATTAGAAAGAATAATTATCTATTAATTTATAAAATGGATGTGATACTTTATCTGAATAAAAAAAGAGAAACATATTTAATATGTTCCTCTTTTCTTAGATAATTTATTAAACTTACTTTTTAGAATTACTTCATTAAAATGAATTTTTTAACCTGCGAAAATTTTGTACCTGCTTCGAGTTTATAAAAATAGATACCACTCGATAGATTAAAATGGTTTGCAGAAAACTCAACTTTATAAACTCCTGCAATTTGAAGTTCATTTACAAGAGTAGCAACCTCATTGCCAAGTATATCATATACTTTCAATGTAACAAAAGAATTTTCAGGTATTTGATAACTGATAATTGTTACAGGATTAAACGGATTGGGATAATTTTGATTAAGTGCAAATGTTGCTGTTATTGTTTTTACATCTTCATCTACAATATCAGTTAAAGGATTGCCCGGATAACGATTGGTTACTTTTATAGCATAGCTCCCATATCCAGAATATTTATAAGCTCTTATATAGTAAGTGTTTGCATTTGCATTTTTAAGTGACATAATTTCACTAACTCCATAGAGGCCAGCATAAGATATTTGATTTTGTAGATTGTCATACAAATACAAATCTATTTCAAGAGTGGAATCGGAATCTGTTCTTACATAAAGTGAATCCCAATTTGATGTTAAAGTAATTTTATAATAATCACTATTATCTGTAATTCCTTTTGAATAATATCCAAGATGACCTGTATACACAATGTTCGAATTGATTTGCAATGCATTTGCCATATCGTTATTAGGTTCAATATCATTTTCTAATTTTGATTTAATAAATTCTCCTACAATTTTATATGAACCATATCCTGAATATTTAAATGCTTTAATAAAATATTTTCCCGGAGATAAACCATTAAAATGAGTTTGTTCATTAATACCTGTACTTATATCGTAACTTGCTATTTGAGTAATGCCATCTACATCATAAAGATATAAATCTATTTCCAGTGTTTCATTTGATAAAGTTTTTATAATTAACTTTCCATCAGTTTGAACATCAACACTCCACCAATCAACATCATCTGTATAACTATTTGAATAATATCCCAGATGACCATAATTTACTACTGTTGACGTTGCATTAAAAACTCCCAGACTTTGAGCTTTATCATACGAATCATTAGTTTCAGCATCATTTGTTGTAACATTTTCAATGTTAGTTTGCACGTAATTACTCGTAATTTTATATCCCCCATGCTTACTATAAAGAACCACTTTTATAAAGTATGTACCCGGTATTAAGTTATTAAAATGAGTTTCTTCAATTAAGCCTATAGAAATATCATAAGAAGCAATGGATGTTTTTCCATCAACATCATAAATATATAAATCAATATCTGCTGAATCGGATTCGGTTCTAATTTTTAAGCTGCCATCAAAAGGAATAACTACTTTCCACCAATCAACCTGATCATAACTTTTTGCTTGATAATAACCAATATGTCCCGTCGATTCAGAATTCAAAGCAAGAGGCAATGCTTGTTCAAAAGAATCATCTGGTTCAGAATCGTTTTGATAAGGTGCCAGTGTAAATCTATTAAATATCGTATAACTCCCGGATCCTGAATATCTGACAGCTTTAACATAATAAGTACCAGCTTTCAATGCATTATGATGAGTAGATTCTCTTTGTCCAATAGAAATATCATAAGAAGCAATTGAAGTTTCACCATCAACATCATAAATATACAAATCGATATCTAAATTGCCTGTAGAATTAACTTCAAAATAAAGACTTCCATCATAAGACAATGTAATTACCCACCAATCTACATCATCATAGTTTTGTGAATCATTATAAAATAATGTTCCATTATCACTTGAATTTGGAGTGATGGGAGTAGCCTGTTGATGAGTATTATTAGGTTCAGATTCTGCAAAAACATTAATACATAAAATCACACTTAAAATAATAGTCAAAATATTTTTCATTCTTACCTCCTGAAATTTAAGATTCTGATTAACTTATTCTGTAGAAAATTTAATTATAAACTAATGTGCAGGATAAAAAGCTGGCTATGAAGTTTATAATAAATTTAAGATGAGTTTTGTTGTTAAACTTAAATAAATTAACAGTGATTAAAAAATTATTTTTTTGATCTGTGATTTATAATAATGTGATATATACTCTGATTATAATGAAATGAGAAGTGTTAACCTAACTTCTTATGAAATCTCTTTGTACTGATTAAAAGAATAAATACACCCATTATAAAAAGAATAACTAATTCCTTCCACAATTCAACAAAACCATTGCCTTTAAGAATTACGCCTCTAATAATTATCAAAAAGTATTTTAATGGAATTATATAAGTAATATATTGAATTATTTTTGGCATATTTTCTATTGGGAAAACAAAGCCCGAAAAGTAAATCATAGGCATCATTACACCAAAAACAGTAACCATCATTGCTTGTTGTTGTGTTTTAGAAATGGTTGATACAAATAATCCAAGTCCCAGTGTTGAAAGAATAAAAGTAAATGAAGCTAAAATAAAAAGTATAATATTTCCTTTAATTGGAATACGAAACCAGAATACCATAACAGAATTTACTAATATAATGATTACGAAACTGATAATAATAAAAGGTAATATTTTACCTACTATCAATTGCCAGGGCTTTATTGGCGTTACAATTAATTGTTCTAATGTACCAACTTCTTTTTCCTTTACTATTGCAAGTGATGTTAAAAGCATTGTCATAATCATTAACAACAAAGCTGTAATAGCTGGAACCATAAATACTCTTGTTTTGAGTTCTGGATTGTACCAGATTCTTGTTGCAGGTTGAATATTGGTTAGATTAATTGCTATACCTTTTTTAGCAGCATTTCTCGATATAATTTCCTGAGAATAATCAGAAGTTATAGCTTGTATATAACCAGTAGCAATAGAACCTTTTGTTCCATCAGAACCATCAACAATAACCTGTAATTTTGTAGGTACATTGTTAGAGAGATTTTTTTCAAAATTATTCGGTATAACAATTCCAGCTACAGCATTTCCACTTAAAATATATTCTTCAATCTCTCTGTAATTATTTGAATATTTTTTCAAAGTAAAATAGCCAGACTGAATAAGCTTTTCTATATACTTTCTACTTTGAATTGATTTATCCTGATCAAACACAATTATATTAACATTATTCACATCAAAAGTTGCTGCATAACCAAGTAAAATTGTTTGTAACACAGGAGCTAATAAAACGATTAAAAACATTTTGGGATCACGTCTTAACTGTTGTAATTCTTTCTTGATGAAGTAAATTAATGTTTTCATTTTCTTTTAATTATCTATTAGCACAAAATATAATTAACTCATTTTTTTAATATAAGCTCTTGCAGCAATTGATACACTTATTACAGAGAACAAAATCATATAAAGAAGTTGTTGCCAGTAATTTTCGATGCCTGCACCTTTAAGTAAAATTGATCTCAGACAAATAATATAAAATTTTGTTGGAGTTATGTTTGTTATAATCTGAATAAATACTGGCATACTTTCAATCGGGAAAACAAAACCAGAGAGCAATAACGATGGAAGCAATGAAATTAATGTTCCAATCTGAAAAGCCACCTGCATTGAATCTGCAATTACAGAAACAATTATTCCCATTCCCAGAGAAGCCGAAAGAAAAACTAAAGTACAGATCAATAACCAGAAAAAACTTCCTTTAACTATTATATCAAAAAATATATAACCAGCAAAAAGAATTATACTTGCATTAATAAATGCAATAATAACATACGGTATAATTTTCCCGATAAGTAATTCAATTACAGAAAGTGAAGAAACATTTAGTTGTTCAATAGTTGATTTTTCTTTTTCTCTTACAATTGATAGAGAAATTGTTACTACTGCTACAAGAATTAAAATCATTCCAATTAAACCTGGTAATAAAAATCTGGTAGAATTTAAATCTGGATTAAACCAGTAACGTGTTTCTAATTGAATCGGGATATAATAATTTATTCCTTTTCGTGCGAGAAATTCTTCTGTTATATTTTTTGAAAGATTTGCAGTTGCAACACTAACATAATTCATAATTAGATTTGCCGTGTTTCCCTGAACACCATCAATTAAATATTGTATTTTAACTTCTTTATTTGAATATACATTTCTTGAAAAGTTTTCGGGAATAACAACAACACACTGCACAATATTTTCGTCCAAAAATTTTTCAATTTGATTTTTGTTCTCAATATAATTTACAAGATCAAAATACTCGCTACTAACAAGTTCCCGAATAAATGATCTGCTAAGTGAAGATTTATCGAGATCATAAACTGCAATTTTAACATGTCTAACATCAAAGTTAATTGCATATCCAAAAACTATGAGAAGAAAAATTGGGAATAAAAAGATAACACCAAGCATTCGAACATCTCGCAAGAGCTGTCTTATTTCTTTTTTTGATATTGCTTTAATTCTTCTTATGCTAATTTTCATTAATCTTTTCTTCATCCTTTTTCATTTCCAGTAAATGAATAAATACATCTTCGAGTGTAGGTGTAATAGTTGTAATTCTTTCTGGAGTAATATTTTTTTCTTTCAGCAAAGAATTGAGCTGACTAATATTGCTGAACTTTTCGTTTGTAATTATATGAAGATTATTGCCAAACAACGACACCTCACTTACAAAGTCCTGCTTTTCCAGAATTTCTATTACTTCCAATATATTTTTAGATTCTAATTCAAGTATAGGATTTTTAATATAATTTGTTTTAAGTTGTTTTGAACTTCCCTGAGCAATAATTTTTCCTGAATCAATTAAAATAATATTATTGCAATATTCAGCTTCTTCAAGATAATGAGTTGTTACTACAACAGTAATTCCTTCTTGAGATAATTCATTTATTAATTCCCAGAAATTTCTTCTATAAATTGGATCAACACCACTTGTAGGTTCATCGAGAAAAACAATTTTTGGTTTATGAATTACAGATATGCCGAGAGCAAGTCTTTGTTTAATTCCTCCAGGTAGTGAACCAGTTAATATATTTTCACTTCCTTTTAAGTAAGATATTTTTAAAACCCAATCTTTTTTCTCTTTTAATGTTCGTCCATACAATCCATAAACACTACCAAAGAATTCTATATTTTCTTCGACTGTTAAATCATTATACAAAGAAAACTTTTGTGACATGTAACCAATATTTAATTTAACTCTATCGGGATCGTGAACAATACTATAACCACCAACAATTGCATCGCCACTTGTTGGTTCAAGAATTCCACACAGCATTCTTATAGTTGTAGATTTACCTGCTCCATTGGCTCCAAGAAAACCAAATATTTCTCCTTCTCGAACATTAAATGAAATGTTATCAACAGCAGTAAACGAATCAAATCTTTTTGTAAGATTATTAACTTCAATACTATACATGAATTAACAACTCGTATAATTTGCAGTTATTAGATTTTAGTAAAATATATTTTCATTTATAAAATTAAATCTCGCATATACAAAAAGCCACCATAATTTCTTTTTATGGGAATCCATCACTTAGATTTGAACTATTTATCTACAATATAAGTTATGTCTTTAAATTAGGGGGATATATGAAACACACATTAATCCTTTCTGTATTTGCAATATTCATACTAATAACTACAATAATTTCAAGAAGCTTTCGAGTAGAAAAGATTCCCAATGGAAATAAATTTATGTGTGCAAACTGCCATACAAATCCTGGAGGAGGTGGCGAGCGTAATGCATTTGGTAAAGCAGTAGAATCAAGAGTAACTCCTGGTGGCTTTCAGGATTTCTGGGATTCGCAATTAGCTTCACTTGATTCTGATGGAGATGGATTTTCAAATGGTCTGGAATTGCAGGATCCAGAAGGGAAATGGCGACCAGGTCAACCAAATCCTGGCAATTCTTCACAGGTTTCAAATCCAGGAGATCCTAACAGCATACCAAATATTTCTTCAATCAACAGTTCATCAATAGAAAATTACTATAAATTATTTGATAATTATCCCAATCCATTCAATCCTTCAACAAGAATTTCTTTTGCAATTCCAGTAAATGAAAAAGTTACTCTACATATTTTTGACATAAATGGAAGCTTAATCAAAACATTAGTTAATGATAATTTATCGCCCGGTACATACGAAATACTATGGAATGGTAAAGATGAAAATAATAACGATGTTACATCAGGTGTCTATATTTATCAATTAAAAGCAGGTTACTTTAATCAATCTAAAAAGATGGTTTTAATAAGGTGAAAAAATATTTATTTATTTTCTCATTCATTTATATAATCATATTTTCTGGAAATACTTTAGCACTTCCAAGATTTTCTGCAAGATTAGGTGATAAGTGTATCGATTGTCATGTAAATCCTACGGGCGGCAATATGCGAAAAGAAAATGGTTTTTTCTTTGGTAAAAATGTTTTAAGTAT
This sequence comes from Rosettibacter firmus, assembly GCF_036860695.1. Taxonomy (NCBI): domain Bacteria; kingdom Pseudomonadati; phylum Ignavibacteriota; class Ignavibacteria; order Ignavibacteriales; family Melioribacteraceae; genus Rosettibacter; species Rosettibacter firmus. The sequence continues at coordinate 230,141 of NZ_JAYKGJ010000004.1, forward strand.
GATTTCTGCAAAAGATAAAGATTTCCCTGTTTCAAATAAACTTTCTGAAAATATTTCATTTGGATTAGACTACCGCAGTCAACTTTTATATTCACAAGAAAAAAATAGAGCTGATTTTCATGATATGTCAGGTTCAGCTTATTTGAATGTATCTTTATCAAATAAAATTGATGTTATGAGTAGATACGATTTTGTTCAATCAATCTGGGAAGCTTATGCAGTTGCCAGAATTTTACCAAATGATAGCTACATTAAATTCGGAACATTCACACCCAGCTTTGGGATAAGAATTGATGATCATACTTCTTATACTCGTGGTGGAGATTTTGGTTTACTATTTTCAATAAATAAAATTCAAGGATTAATCTATAATCCTTTTTATACAGAAACAGGAATTGAATTAGGTACATATATAAATGATTTTATATTTATTACAGCAAGTGCTGGTAAAAGTAAACTAAATTCACTTTTAAGCAGCGATCCTTCATTTACATCAAGAATTGAATTAAACCAGTCAATCGAAGATTTTAATATTTTATTTGGTAGCTCATTTGCATCTGTTAAAACAAATTTTACAGGCACAACATTAAATACATTTTTATATGGTGGCTTTTTAGGTGTTGGTAATAAATATATTTCTATTCTTAGTGAACTTGATTTTGCAGAAAATTATTTATCAAAAAATTCAAAATCTTCTGCATTGTTTATCGAGACTTCTTATCAATTAATGATTGGTCTGGATGTAATTATACGCTATGATAGTTTTAATCCAGATATTACATTAAAAAACGATGAGATTTCGCATCTAATTTTTGGTTTTGAATTTTTTCCTTTCAGCTTTATAGAAATTCGTCCTCAATATAGATTTAATATCGAAAATCCAGATAAAAGCAATAATGCTTTTGTTCTACAATTTCATTTGTGGTATTAATTTACTCAAGCCATTCTTTAAATATATTTTCAAAATCAGAAAGGTCATTATATTCAAGACTACTTGAAATAAATTGAGCAAAATTATCCAGAGCTACAATAGCATTAATGCTTGCATCTTTATTTTCAAGATTGGCAACTCGCTCAGATAGAACTCGATTAATTTTAAGAATGTCTTCGTAAATCTGTTTTAATTTTTTCATTTCCCAGTCTGGAGTTCCACCTCTTTGCATTATCATATATTGAACAAATAAGTACATACTAATTACTCTAAATTCAGTTTCTTCAATAGATGCAAATGGCAGATGAAATCTTACAAGCGGCTTTAATTTTGAAAGTACTGGACATCCACTAACTGGCATTATAATACCTATTAAACTGCTAACACCTTTTTGAACAGAAGTTTCTTTAAAGTAAGTTCTCTCATCTACTTCTGCATAAATCTTTACAGTTTCATAAGAATTTATATCACTAAAAAATTTTATTATGTTATCAATATTAACTGCAATGGGACAATATTTTTCAAACTTAGAATTACACAAATCATTAGCACATTGAAAGTTTTCTCTTTTTGCCCAATCTGCTACTTCTGTTTGATTTGATGAAATTAAATCCAGTGTGTTTTTATCAAGTAATATTTCAAATTTTTTTTCTGTTCCATTATTGAATATGAAAGTGTATGTATATTTTAAAACTTCCTGATTGTTTTCCATTTTTCCCTCTAATTATTTTTATTTTTAAAAAGCATGAAGAATAGATAGATTAATCTCCAGAATAATTTTATGATTCTCATAATTTATATACTAATTTAATTACATCAGAATATAAATTCTATATTTGTAATAAATTTGATAAACGATGCCTTATTAATTAAATTGGTAAAGTAAAAAAAGGAAAAGTAATTATTGAGAGCAGTAATACCGGCTGCGGGTTTTGGAACAAGACTGAAACCGCATACATACTCACTCCCAAAAGTATTATTAAATGTTGGTGGTAAACCAATCTTAGGGCATATTGTTGATAAAATAATTTCTGAAAATATTTTCAAAGCCACTTTTATAATTGGGTACATGGGGGAGAAAGTAATTGATTATATAAACAAAAACTACAAGGAATTAAATGCAGATTTTGTAGTACAGGAAGAATTACTTGGATTGGGTCATGCAATTTTTAAAGCAGTACCAACTTTTGATGACGAAGAGATTCTCATAATACTTGGCGATACAATTTTTGATGTTCAATTAACAAATGTATTATCACAAAAAATTAATTCACTTGGAGTAAAAGAAGTTGAAGATCCATCAAGGTTTGGAGTAGCTGTTTGTGAAAACAATCGAATAATAAAATTAATTGAAAAACCACAAACACCAATTTCAAATCTTGCTCTTGTTGGGTTATATTACATTTCTAATTCTAAATTACTAAAAGAATGTTTGAACGAAATAATTAAGAATGATATTAAAACAAAAGGTGAATACCAGTTAACAGATGCATTGCAACTAATGATAGAAAAAGGAGAAACAATAACAACATTTCATGTAGAAGGATGGTATGATTGTGGAAAGCCTGAAACTTTATTATCCACAAATCAGTTTTTACTTTCAAAAAATTATTCTAAAAAAGATTATAATGGTGTAGTTATAAATCATCCTGTATTTATTTCTGATAAAGCTATTATAAAGAATTCAGTCATTGGTCCTTACACAACAATATCGGAAGATTGTATAATTATTGATTCGATTATAAAAAATTCAATAATTAGTTCTGGTGCTAAAATAGAAAAAGCAATGCTAGAAAATTCAATAATTGGAAGCAATGCAGTTATTAAAGGCAATTTCAAAAAATTAAATGCCGGCGATTCATCTGAGATAGAATTTTTTTAATAATAAGTGAGGTATAAATGTCATACTTGTTTACATCTGAATCTGTATCTGAAGGTCATCCAGATAAAATTTGTGATGCCATATCTGATGCAGTTCTCGATGCTGTCTTAAAGCAAGATCCAGAAGGAAGGGTTGCGTGCGAAACATTTGTAACGACTGGACTTGTAGTCGTTGGTGGTGAAATTACGACCAATGCTTATTTAGATATTGAACATATTGTTAGATCAACAATTAGAAATATTGGTTATACAAAAGCAGAATATAAATTCGATGCTGAGTCGTGCGGAGTAATAAATTCGATTCACGCCCAATCACCTGATATTGCAATGGGAGTAGATAAAGGTGGTGCAGGAGATCAAGGATTGATGTTTGGATATGCTTGCGATCAAACTCCCGAATTTATGCCAATGCCAATTATATTTGCTCATAAACTTGTAAAACGCCTTGCTGATATTCGAAAACATCATCCAGAATTAATGCCTTATCTTCGTCCCGATGCAAAATCTCAGGTCACAATTGAATTTGATGATAATAACAATCCTGTTCGTGTTGATGCAATAGTTGTTTCAACACAACATGAACCAAATGTTAGTCAGAAAAAAATAAAAGAAGATGTAATTGAGCATGTTATTAAAGAAGTAATACCCGAACATTTTCTTGATAAGAAAACAAAATTTTTTGTTAATCCAACAGGAAGATTTGAAATTGGTGGCCCACATGGCGATAGCGGTTTAACTGGTAGAAAAATTATTGTTGATACTTATGGAGGCTGGGCACCACATGGAGGAGGAGCTTTTTCTGGAAAAGATCCTTCAAAAGTTGATCGAAGTGCTACTTATGCTGCTAGACATATTGCTAAAAATATTGTTGCTGCTGGATTGGCAAGAGAATGTCTTGTTCAGTTAGCTTATGCAATTGGTGTTGCTCAACCTGTTTCTGTTTTTATAAATACAAAGGGAACAGGTGTTATTCCCGATATTGAACTTGGTAAAATCATACGAAAAGAAATTGATTTAACACCAAGAGGAATAATTGAAAGATTAAAATTACGAAGACCAATTTATCATAAAACTTCTGCTTACGGTCATTTCGGAAGAAATGACAAAGATTTCACATGGGAAAGATTAGATCTGGTTCCAACATTAAAAAAAATTATTCGTTAAAGGAGAGTATATGGATTTTAAAGAAGGAAAATATAAAGTAAGAGATTTAAAATTAGCATCAGAAGGAAGAAAAAAAATAGAATGGGCAGAATCCCGAATGCCCGTATTAATGGAATTAAGAGAAAAATATTCAAGAACAAAACCATTAAAAGGATTTAAGATTGCAGGTTGTTTACATGTTACAAAAGAAACAGCTGTTCTTATTGAAACATTAAAAGCTGCTGGGGCACAGGTAAGCTGGAGTGGATGCAATCCTCTTTCAACTCAAGATGAAATTGCTGCTGCACTTGCAAAAAACGGAATCGAAATTTATGCATGGCATGGACAGAATGTAAAAGAGTTCTACTGGTCAATTGAACAAACTCTTAAAATAAAACCTAATTTAACATTAGATGATGGTGCAGATTTAATTTTTACAGTTCATAACAAATATCCTGAATTAGCAAAAAATATTATTGGTGGAACAGAAGAAACAACAACTGGTGTTCATAGACTTCGTGCAATGGCAGAAGCAAAAAAATTGCTATATCCTGTAATTGCAGTTAATGATGCTGAAACTAAATGGGATTTTGATAATGTTTATGGTACCGGTCAATCATCAATTGATGGAATATTAAGAGCAACTTCTGTTTTACTGGCAGGTAAAAATTTTGTGGTTGCTGGATATGGACATTGCGGTCGGGGTGTGGCAATGCGAGCCGCCGGGATGGGTGCTAATGTAATTGTCACAGAAGTAAAACCAACTGCCGCACTCAAAGCTGCTCTCGATGGATTCCGTGTTATGCCAATGGACGAAGCAGCTAAAATTGGCGATATATTTATTACTGCTACAGGTGTAAAAGATGTAATTGTATCCAGACACTTTAAAGTTATGAAAGATGGTGCTATTGTATGTAACACAGGGCATTATGATTGTGAGATAAATATTCCTCAACTACAACAGTTAAGCAAATCTAAAAGAATTGTACGACCCAATAACGAAGAGTACACATTAAAGGATGGAAGAAAAATCTATCTTCTTGCTCAAGGTCGACTTGTTAATCTTGCTGCTGCAGAAGGTCATCCTTCTGAAGTAATGGATATGTCTTTTGCAAATCAATTTATGTCTCAGTTAAGATTGGTTAATTTAGCCAAGAAAGGAATTAAATTAGAACCTCAGGTGCTCGAAATTCCAGAAGAGCAGGATCAGGAAATTGCAGAAATTAAATTGAAAACTATGGGCTATAAGATTGATAAACTTACCAAAGAACAGATAAAATATATAAAAGATTATAGTGCAGGAACTTAAAAAAATAGAGACACGAATCTAAAGAATTGATTCGTGTCTCTTTACAAATTTATAATTGTGAAAAACATATATTATTAATTAACTGCTCATCAAAAGAAAAATTTTTCCCTTTTAACATATTAAAAAGTGTGCTCAATAAAATCCTTATATCCGTTGGTTTGCTAAGATACTTTTCACATCCTGCTTCGAGTGCATTAATTCTATCCTGATGAAATGCATAGCCTGTATAACAAAGTATAGGAATGTGTGAATATTTAGGATTCTTCTTAAGTTCACTTGCTAATTCAAGACCGTTTGTTTTTCCTCTTAAAGCAATTTCTAAAATTATTAAATCATAATTATCGTTCTGGAGATGATTGTAAACAGCTTCTGCAGAATCGCACACAGTTACAATGAAATACTTACTTAAAAATAATTTTAGAAACTTTTGATTATCAGCATCGCCATCGGTAATTAAAATTTTGGGTTTCTTATTATCTAAGACTTCCATTTCATATCTCCTTTCAAGATAATTGTAAAAACCGAGCCCCTCCCAGGCTCACTTTTTACTTTTATTTCTGCTTTATTAAGGTCAAGAAAATGTTTAACGAGTGTAAGTCCCAATCCTGTACCCTCGTATAAACGTGTATAAGACATATTTGCTTGAGTAAAAGGTGTAAATAATTTTTTTAAATACTCTTCCGATATTCCAATCCCGGTATCGGCTACTTCTATTATAAAATTGTTCTCCCTTTTATCTAAAGTAATCTCAACTTTACCATGTTCTGTATATTTTATTGCATTATCAACAAGTTGAATTAATGATTGAGAAATAGAATAATGATCTGCAATTACAATTGCATCATTATTCTTACTATTAACAATTAACTTAATATCTTTTTCTTCTGCGTGACTTTCGAATTCTTTATACACTGCTTTTAATACAGCATTTAAGTCTATTTGTTCAAAACGTGGTTGATATTGATGCGTTTGAACCTGAGACATATTTATAAGTAAATCAAAAGTACGATAAAGTCTTTTACTATTATTAATCATAGCAAGATATGCATGCTTTTTCTCTTCAGTAATATCTTTTTCGTTAGCGAATAAGTCTGCATAACCTATAATAACATTGAGTGGAGAACGAATTTCATGTGATATTTGAGATAAAAAATATTCTTTCAACTTGCGGGATTCATCAGCTTTTTCGAGAGCAATTTTTAATTCACGCTCAGTCTTTTTCAATTCACTAATATCTCTTCCATAAACCTGACACACATTCAATTTTGGAATCCCTGCAATCAAAAATTGAAATGGATTCCCTGCTAATGAATCTGTATAGGTAATAGTTTTTCCATTCTGAATAATATCTTCAATATCAAATTCTTTTATAAATGGTAATACAGTATCTACCTGTTCACCAAGAAGCATTCTATGTGGAATAATTTTATGAGCTGAATTATTTGCAAGAATAATTTTACCTTTATTATCAAATCGGAAAATTGGATCAGGTGCAAGTTCAGCAAACAGAGCCATAAGCTCTGTCTGCTGATTTTTTAATTTCTCCTCTTCAATAATATGTTTTCTTCGCATAGGTAAAACAATATACCTGAAGAAAACATAGATAACAGAAAGGACTACAACTATCAAAATTAGAGAAAATAAAACCGGATTATCTGGACTTAAGAGCGATACGGGTTTTATCTTCTCTAAAGATTGAAAAGAAGAGTCCAAAGGCGATCTGAAAGATACTTGTAATAAAATAAAATGCAGTAGCATCAGAAAAACCTAATACAAGATTTAATATTTTTGTAATTATAGTTAATTCATAAAACATTAATACTAAATAGAATATGTTAATAGAATTCATTGAAACAGCATTTATAATAAATTCCTTTAAAAAATTTATAAATATAAACCAATGTAAAAGTATGTAAATAAAATAATGTAAATTTATTCCCCCGAAGAATCCAACATATAATAATATCAGTCCAATAAGTAAATAAAAATATTTGTATTTAATTCTATTATTAACATTAATCGAAAACACCAATAACATAAAAAAAACAAGCATATAATATGCAGTTACATAATTAGAAAGTTTAACATATTGAAGCAATATTGATATTGGATCACTAATTGCTAAAATCAAAAAATAAAAAAACAATTTATTTTTTCTTTGTCTAAAAGCTGGTAATAACCAAATAATAATACTTATAAAAAAGAGATTTTTTAATATATCTATCATTGAATTATATACATGCTGGTGGACAAATCATTGAAGCTTCCAACGTATAAACACCATCACTCAAACTAAACACTGCATTTGGTGAAGTAGCTGTTGTGTTTAGTTCCAAGTTATTTAATCCTCTTATTTCAAAATAAATTACTGAACTTTTACTGCTATTTAAAAATTCTTCTACTACTTCTTTACTAAATACAAAAGCTTTCTCATTAGCACTTAACGAAACATTATCTCCCAATAACGAAATTCGTCTCGAATTTAGAATTAAAGGCAATTTACCTTTTAATGAAAAGAAAACATATTTATCTGCCTTAGCAAGAGCTGCTTTTAGCAAATCTTTTCTTACGGGAATTGTGATCGATGGTTTCCCAAATAATTGATTTGCTTCTTCTTTAGCAAAGATTTTACCAATTCTTAATTCTTTGCTCTGTGCTGATACATTCGATACTAAAAGTGTACCGAAGAAAATTACAAAACAGAAATAAACTATTTTTTTCATACATACCCCCTTTTATGTAGGTTTAATTTATTTATAACAATGATAGGAAAAGTTTTTGTTAATATATCGATTATCATAAAAAAATACACTAAAAATTTCATGAGTGAATAAAAAAATTTGCATTGCCCTCTGTGTTTATTTTCAAGAAATCAATTAAAATCTTCCTTCTATCTCAAAGCCACAATAACTACATTTATTTTCTTTGAGTCTATATTTGAGTATTGAATGCCAGTCGCGTACAATCAATTCTTTCTTACAATTCGGGCAATAAGTTGTTTGACCATCAACATCGTGAATATTACCTGTATAACAATATTTTATTCCAGACTCAAGAGCAATACTTCTTGCCATTCGCAGTGTTGATGATGGAGTTCTTTCTTTATCTCTCATTTTAAAATCGGGATGAAATGCAGTAAAGTGCAATGGCACACTATCTCCAAGATTTTCAAGTATCCAGTCACACATTCTTTTTATTTCATCGGGAGAATCATTTTCCTGAGGAATAAGTAATGTAGTAATTTCAAACCAGACATCAGTTTCATGCTTTAACCATTTTAAAGTATCGAGTACAGGTTCAAGGTGAGAAAAAGTTAATTTGTGATAAAATTCTTCCGAGAAAGCTTTTAAATCCACATTAGCTGCATCAATATATTTATAGACCTCTTTACGCGCCTCTTTATCAATGTAACCAGCTGTAACCATTACAGATTTAATTCCTTCTTCACTTGCAAGTTTTGATATATCAATAACATATTCACCAAATATAACAGGATCGTTATAAGTAAATGCTATTGAGGGCACCTGATACTTTTTTGCAAGTGCAACCACATCTTCCGGTGAAGCTTCAATTGAGTTTGTATTATCAAGGCGTGCCTTGCTAATTGACCAGTTCTGACAGAATTTACATCCAAGATTACATCCTGCTGTTCCAAAACTTAGAATTTGTGTGCCAGGATAAAAATGATTGAGTGGTTTTTTCTCGATTGGATCAATTGCAAAACCTGTCGGTCTTCCATAACCAATTGAATATAATTTGCCACCAATATTTTGTCTTATAAAACAAAATCCAGCCTGACCTTCGCCAATAGTACAATAGCGAGGACATAATGTGCAGAGAATTTTATTATTCTTAGTTGGTTCCCACCATTTTGCCAGTTTCAAATTTTCTAATTGTGCAATCATCTTTTCCCTTTCATACTTTTCATTTAAAGATCCAGATCGAAATATTTAATTAAACTACAAAGTAAGTAATGTTTGAATTCTCTGTGTCTTCTTTGCGATCCTTGCGGTTTCAAAACTTAAACCGCAGAGAGCGCCAAGATAGTTAAGATATAGTAAGAATATTTTTCAAACAACAACACATCTTATCCAGGTTCGTCTTCCTTTATCTTTCATTGGTTCGCCTGCTGTAAAAATAATTACATCTCCATCTTTAATCAAATTTTTTTCTTTAAGTAAATTCATTGAATTCTGAATTGCACTTTCTTCATCTCTAATTTTGTCAAGAAAAAATGGTTTAATTCCCCAGTGAAGATTTAAGGTGTTGAGTGTTTCAAATTTATCTGAAATGGCAAAAAGTTTTGCTTCTGGTCTAAATTTAGAAACAATATTTGCTTTTATTCCAAAGTGTGTAAATATAACTATTGCAGAAGCTTTCAATTGTTCAGCTGTTTTTACCACTGCAGCACCACTAGCATCAATCATATTTTCAAAAATATTTTCAGGTATTTGATAAGATATATTCTCATGCTCAGGGAATTCTGATTCTGTTGTAAGTAAAATCTGTTTCATTACTTTTACAGCTTCTACTGGATGATTTCCGACAGATGTTTCACCGCTTAACATAACCACATCTGTTCCATCCAGAACAGCATTAGCAATATCAGAAACTTCAGCTCTTGTTGGTACAAAATTTTGTATCATCGATTCAAGCATTTGTGTTGCTGTAATTACAAGTTTACCCACTTCGTTACATCTTCGTATAATTTTTTTCTGAATTACTGGCACCTGTTGAACCCCGATTTCAACTCCAAGATCCCCTCGAGCTATCATAATTCCATCTGAAGCTTTAAGTATTTTTTCAAAATTATCAACAGCTTCTTTCTTTTCTATTTTTGCAATTAATGGTATCTTATAACCTTTTTCTTCGAGCCACTTTCTTAAATTTATTATATCATTTTCTTCTCTCACAAAAGATAAAGCAATAAAATCAACTCTATGTTTAAGAGCAAATTCGAGGTCATTTAAATCTTTTTCTGTAACAGAAGGAGTGCTTAGTTTCATGCCTGGCAAGTTCATTCCTTTTTTGGGTTTGAGTATTCCCCCTTCCAGTATTCTGCAAATTAGTGAATCATCTTTCTTTTCTTCAATAACAAGTTTTATTAAGCCATCATCAATTAAAATAAAATCACCAATCTGGGAATCATCAATAAGTTTTAAATAACTCGTAGAAATTTTTTCTTTTGTTCCAATGATATTTTGAGTAGTAATCTCAATTGTATCGCCAGAATAAATTTCTATTTCAGGTTGAATTAAATCTCCTATTCTAATTTTTGGTCCCTGTAAATCAATTAAAATTGGTATGGGTAAAGATTTTTCCACGCATATATCATTAATCAAATGAAATAAATGTTCAAAATAAGCATGATTACTATGAGAAAAATTCAGTCTAAATCCATCTGCTCCTGCATCAATTATAGCTTCAAGTTTTTCTTTTGTATCTGTTGATGGACCAAGTGTTACAAGAATTTTTGTTTTAGCAAAGTTGTTTGTCATCTCTTCTTTTTTCTCCTGCTCTTTGTAGAACTTGTCTCTTGATTTGAATCAGATTTTTTAGTTGGTGTTGATTTCAGTCTTTTTTTCATTGCAATTAATTCTTTTTCAACAAGACCAAAAACTGTGTTGGCTTCGTGTCGACCATTAGCTAAAACTTTTCCTGCTTTAATACCTGTCAATATTTCGATTGCTTCTGATACTTCTGATACTGGATATATATGAAATTTTCCTTCTTTAACAGCATTAATTACTTCATCTTTCAGCATAAGATCTTTAACATTCTGCAATGGAATTATTACACCATGATTTCCATTCAAACCTTTTCTTTTACAAACATCAAAGAATCCTTCAATTTTTTCATTAACTCCACCAATTGGTTGAATCTCTCCTTTTTGATTAACAGAGCCAGTTATTGCAATTGATTGTTTTATTGGAATTCCAGAAATAGCAGAAAGCAAAGCACAAATTTCTGTAATTGAAGCACTATCTCCATCAATAAATCCATATCCCTGTTCGAAAGCAAGACTTGCAGTAAACGAAAGAGGAATGTGTTTACCAAACTTTTCTCTGAAGTAACCAGAAATTATCAATACACCTTTATTGTGTGTACTACCACTTAAACCAGCTTCACGTTCTACATTAATGATATTTCCACTACCAAGAGAAACAGAAGCTGTAATTCTTGATGGTTTACCAAATGAATAAGAACCACTATGATAAACTACAAGAGCATTTACAGTTCCAACACGTTCACCTTCTGTATCAATTAATAAAGTTCCATCATGAATCATTTGAGAAAGTTTAGATTCATAAAGTCCATGTCGTTCTTTTGAAGCTTCGTATGCCTGAACAACATGATAATCAGTAACCATTTTATCGCCATTATCACGTGCCCAGAAACTTGCTTCTCGAACTAAATCTGCAATGTAAGCAAATCGAGTTGTTAATTTATTTTTTTCTCCTGCATATCTTGCCCCATACTCAATCACTTTTGCAATAGCAGATTTATCGAACTCAAGTATTTTTTCAGTTTCAATTAATTTTTTTATAACTCTTGCATATTCATTTAATGCTTTATCAGTTTTAGTCATTTCATAATCAAAATCAGCTTTTATTTTGAATATTTTATTAAAATCATCTTCGTAAGCAGATAGAATTGAATAAATATAATTATTGCCAATTAGAATTACTTTTGTTTCGATCTGGATTGGTTCTGGTTTTAAAATACTTGGAGCGAACTGATAAAGATTTGCGAGATCCTGGATTTCCAGTTTTCCATAAAGTAAAACTCGTTTTAAAGATTTCCATACTCCTGGTTCACTAAAAGCATCAAGTGCATTAATAACCAGAAATCCTCCATTTGCTCTAAGCAATGAACCTGCTTTTATTCTTGTAAAATCTGCATACCATCCGCCATGTCCATCACTTATTCTTTCAATTGTACCAAACAAATTTGTATATGTTGGACTTGTCTCAATAATAACCGGTGTTTCTTTTGTGTGTGAGTTATCCAGAATAATATTAACTTCATATTCTTTCAAATAATCGACTATAATGCCACTCTCGGTTTCTTCTCTAATTGGTTTTTGACCTTTAAAGACATCAAGATTAAGAATAATATTTTCAGCTACTTGATCGAGATAATATTTTACTTTTTTGAATTTATATTTCTTTCTCAAATCATCAATTGTAACATTAACAATTACTCTTACAGCTTCTGTTTCGAGTTGAATTATTTTTTCTTGAAAATCCTGAGTAAGTTTTAAACTATCTTTAAAAACCTGCTGAAGTTCTTCCTGATAAGATGTATATTTATTAAAAATTTCCTGAGCCTGATCTTGAGTTAGTTTTTGTTCATTAACTAAATCCTGCAATTGAGTAACAAAGAAAGGTTGATTATCAATTACAGCCAGAATTTCGGGTCGCACCATTTCGCCCATTTTAACTTCGCCAAGTGTAAAATTATCTTTACGCAATTTATCTTCGAATCCAAGCATAATTGCTCTCTGCTTTTTAGTATATTCAGAAAGTAATTGTTTTTTTCTGGATACAAATGGTTCGTTAGATAAAACTTGAGGAATTCTTTCCTGTAAAAATCTTATTGCTCTATTTAAATCCCTTTTAAATTTTCTTGCCATACCAGCAGGAAATTGCAATAATAGTGGTCTATCTTCATCTTTAAAATTATTTACATATGCATAATCATAAAGTTCAGCTGAATTATTTGGGACAATCGATTCGAGCATTTTTTTAATTGTAGTAAGCTTGCCAGTACCAGATAATCCAGCAACAAAAATATTATAACCTGGACTTTTTAATTCCACACCAACTCTCAATGCTTTAATAGCACGTTCCTGACCAACTATTCCTTCGATTGGTTCTAATTTTTCTGTGCTTTCAAAATCAAATACTTGGGGGTCGCAAGTCCATTTTAAATCTTCTACTTTTAATTCACTATGTTTGGGTGCTTTTTTTAGTGACATAAATTTTCCCCTTATAGAAGTCATTTTCATTTTAAAAATATGAATTAAAGCAAAGGAATTCTAATTTAAAAATAATCCTCTGGTAAAGTTAATTTCATGGCAAAAAGAATAAATTAAATAGAGAAGAGATTAATAAAATTAATCAATGGAAATAAATTTCAAATATACTATTAACAATAAAAGTAATTATTAATTGTATTTGCTTAAGTGTTATTTTAAATCTATTGAAAAATTATTAAAGATGAATTTTAAAATTAAACCCGTCAGGCATTTTATTACCCAACGGGCTTTTGATATTATTAATGAATATTACAAATTCTGATTATGTTATAAAATCTTTCTTATATATTTTAAATTATCATTTGTTATGTCTTTCATAAGCTTTAATCATCCTGTTAGGATCTTTACACGATACCAAGAATAATTCACCATTATATTGAACTAACTCATAATAATCTTTTGTATTATCGATATTTGATGTCATTACACGTTTCCACACATCCCCCTTTACATTATAACCCATTACACCAATTAGAAAAGAATAATTATAAAAACTAATAACAGTATTAGTTAATAAATCACCATCTTTTTCTTCAAGAATTTTATCAACTGCATTTTCAATATTGGGAGAGCCCAATGGTACATAAAGAACAAAAACTTCGTCCTTAGCTTCTCCAGTTCCAACTTTTTCGTATTTTGCTCCTAATTCAACATTTTTTGTTGAAAGGATTGTAAAAATCCCCTAACCGCATAGTACAACTTACTACAAACAGGAGTAAAGCTATAAAACAAAAAGTAAAAGTTAACCTTTTCATTTTAATCTCCTTTATTTAATTTGTATTATTAATCAGGCATAACGAAATAATGAAGACTGCCCCAATATTATTTTACTGAACACATTCATTTCAAAAAATTATAAATAAACTCGGTAATTAAATTTGATAGTAAGTATAACATACTTCTATTAAGATTTAAAAAACGCTTATTAACATACCCTACAGAAAAATATTTTTACTCAACATAATTTTTAGAAATAATATTATCAAGAAGATTTTTTAATATGAAACGAAAGAGGAATATTGCTAGTGGATGAATCTCAATTCGTAAACGACTACAAAAACAATTTAGAATCAACCATTATATAAACTCATCACTTTTAGCGCCCAGTCTTTGAGCTCCGATTTATCGGGGCGAAATCCCGATGAGCTTTAGCGAAATCGGACAATTCGTCAACGACTCCACACACATGTAAGACACATGCTTTCAGAAGCCTTTCACAAACAAAAGTAAAGGGTCTCAATTCGTCAACGACTCCATACATTTGTAAGTTGGTTTTTACTTGCTGACTCCACCATTCTGGGAAAGTCTCAATTCGTCAACGACTCCATACATTTGTAAGACATATTAAAAGAGTTTTACGGCTATCTTGATGCGTTTGTAAGTCTCAATTCGTCAACGACTCCATACATTTGTAAGACGGTGGAATCTGGAGAGTGCCTCAGCAGTTTTTTCGTCTCAATTCGTCAACGACACCAAAAACGATTTAGAATCAACCATTATATCAACTCATCATTTTTAGCGCCCAGTCTTTGAGCCCCGATTTATCGGGGCGAAATCCCGATGAGCTTCAGCGAAATCGGACAATTCGTCAACGACTCCATACACTTGTAAGGAAAGACTGATGGGGATAGTTGAATTTAACGGAGGAATGTCTCAATTCGTCAACGACTCCACACACATGTAAGCGATGGTTTAACTACAGTAATAGATGGTGGTAAGTCTCAATTCGTCAACGACTCCACACACATGTAAGACACATGCTTTCAGAAGCCTTTCACAAACAAAAGTAAAGGGTCTCAATTCGTCAACGACTCCATACATTTGTAAGTTGGTTTTTACTTGCTGACTCCACCATTCTGGGAAAGTCTCAATTCGTCAACGACTCCAAAAACAATTTAGAATCAACCATTATATCAACTCATCATTTTTAGCGCCCAGTCTTTGAGCTCCGATTTATCGGGGCGAAATCCCGATGAGCTTCAGCGAAATCGGACAATTCGTCAACGACTCCATACACTTGTAAGTATCAGAAACTTTCATAAATGAACAAGGTCCACTGGGTCTCAATTCGTCAACGACTCCATACATTTGTAAGCCAAGCGGCGCAAGCGCAAGGTGGCAAGAAATAGATAAACAGGTCTCAATTCGTCAACGACTCCATACACTTGTAAGAAACGAAAATCTATCTCCAATCAGATATAGTTGGAGAATAGTCTCAATTCGTCAACGACTCCATACACTTGTAAGTTACAGCACAAATTATTATGGAGTTTATGGTTCCAGGTCTCAATTCGTCAACGACACCAAAAACGATTTAGAATCAACCATTATATCAACTCATCATTTTTAGCGCCCAGTCTTTGAGCCCCGATTTATCGGGGCGAAATCCCGATGAGCTTCAGCGAAATCGGACAATTCGTCAACGACTCCACACACATGTAAGCCAGGTAATGGTGCAGTGTGGGAGACAATTCAAAATCATAGGTCTCAATTCGTCAACGACTCCACACATATGTAAGTCTTAAAGTCTTTAATATACTCGGGGAAGAAGTTTTTCAAGTCTCAATTCGTCAACGACTCCATACACTTGTAAGCCCCTGCAAGAGAGAGTGATTGGAAACTAATTGCTGATAGTGTCTCAATTCGTCAACGACTCCATACATTTGTAAGTTACGTGGGAATTTGTTTCTTTCCCCCCCTCCTGATTACAGTCTCAATTCGTCAACGACTCCATACATTTGTAAGGATTAATCGCCGACACATCTGTGTTCGGAAAGAATACGCCGTCTCAATTCGTCAACGACTCCATACATTTGTAAGAGGTTGACCCCAGAGAGAGGTTAATGGGGTTGACAGAGGTGTCTCAATTCGTCAACGACTCCATACATTTGTAAGGCAGAATAACATCAAGATTAAGATTTTTGGATACAGTGATGTCTCAATTCGTCAACGACTCCATACATTTGTAAGCAAAACCTCATTCTCATGAGGACGCAAAGAGAGTTTCTGTCTCAATTCGTCAACGACTCCATACATTTG
This sequence comes from Rosettibacter firmus, assembly GCF_036860695.1. Lineage (NCBI taxonomy): Bacteria > Pseudomonadati > Ignavibacteriota > Ignavibacteria > Ignavibacteriales > Melioribacteraceae > Rosettibacter > Rosettibacter firmus. The sequence goes on from NZ_JAYKGJ010000004.1 coordinate 246,485, forward strand.
TAAGATTATATTACACAGGATACAACAACTGGAGTTGAAGAAGTGTCTCAATTCGTCAACGACTCCATACATTTGTAAGGCTATACTTACAAACATATTAAATTTAATAACTTACAGCCATAAATGCGAGGCAAAACGGAAAATATGTTTAATTGTTTTACAGAAGCTAAATTTTATTTCTCTATTAATTCTCTAACCTTATATAATTTTTAAAGTTACATCAATACGAAACAAATTATCGTTTACTTAATTTATTTTTCCTTAATTTTAAGGAAATATCTAACAATCTTTCAAAGAACATCAACAAATATGATTTAATCATTAATTTGGTTCGCAGAAGTAACTTAAATTTTTCATTCTGATTACTGCTGTCTAATATCTCCACATTATATAATACTTTAAGATTTCTCTCCTGTTTTTCGACTAAGCTCAGATTCGTGATAACTTATTAAGTATTTCATAACACAAAGATCTTGTATCAATTTTTACCTAAACTATTTCGTATCCTTTTAATCCTGGATAATGTTTTACTTCTCCTATACCAACAGATTTAGAAAAACAATCTTTGCAAATTGGGTAAATTCTTATATTAAAATTACCTTTAGCTAATTTTCTTAATTTAAGAAGAAGTTCTTCATACCGTTTTTGATTAAGGTTACACTCAAAAACCGATTCCTGAACTCGAATGCCATAACCTTCTAAAATTTTGCTGACACGGTTTCTTTCTTTGTCGTCTTCAATATCATAAGTTATAATATGTATCATTTTACCTTATCCATAAAGGTTGATATTTCATTTCTTTTTTTTGAATAGAAAACTTTAATACTTTCACCTGAAAAACAATAAATTCTTTATACGTAATTTTTTTAGAGAAATTAGGTGGTGTAAATTCAACTTTTAGTCGCTCTTCCACCATACTAATAAATTTTTTCCTGAAATCTTTTGTCATAAAACACGGATAGTAATTACTGTCTTCAAAGATAAAATCTTTTCTTGTAACCATATTTCTTCTTATAATATAAAGAACAAGACTATCAATTATATGTCTGAATTCTTCCTGAAGATCGGAGGCAAGGGGATAATAACGATTACTCGGTTTATGATAAAACCCTATTTGAGGATTTATACCTTCTAACAAAATTGCAGTTGATATATGATGATACAAAATTGAATAGCCAAACGAAAGCATAGTATTTACGGGATCTTTCGGTGGTCTTTTATTACGTCTGTCGAATTTCCATTCATCTGGAATAGAATTATTCAAAACTTCATAAAAAAGAGATGCAGAACTACCTTCAATTCCCCTTAAAGAATCGAGCGAATCTGAAATTTTTGCTTTTTCTATAAGAGAATTGAATCTTTCTTTATAATCATTTTCTTCATTTACTCTTCTTGCAATTACTTTATGATTATTAATTTTTGCTTTTACAACTTCGCGTGCAAATTTAAGAGTAAAATCGTAATCATTAGCAAGGGTTAATTGATTAGTCCACAAATTGAAATCTGGATTATTAAGCGGGATCGATAATTTAAGTTCACCGTTTGGTCTGCAAAAATAGATAGGTATATTATTTTCATTTAATTTAAAGATAGCAGGCATAGAAATGCGGCTGTTTCCAATAATGACAACCGAAACAATATCCTGAAGAGGATATTTTATGGGTACTACATCAGGTTCATCATCATTTATAATATTTATATTTTCTTCATCAATATGAATATAAGAATTACCAGTAACATATAAAGGAAATTTTTCAAGGAGGATTTCCTGAACTTCATTTTTTTTTAAAGGTGTAATTTCCTGAAGGTCTGTCTTGTGTAGCGATTTTAATTTTTCTAAATCAACAAGAGTAAGCCAGCTTCCTTCCGGAATTGATTCAGGTGTTATTTCATAATCCAGGATATTTTCTTTCCTTTCATCATTCTTTTCGATGATTAAAGATTTCAAGAATAGATATCCAAGGTACTGGAAACCTTCATCAAACGAGATGATTCTTGTTTTGGAAGGTTTTATTTCGAGCTTTAAATTTTCAAGAGTTTTTTTAACTTCAATAAGAGCATTTTCGGCTTGTTCTTTTGATTTGCAGAGGATTACAAAATCATCGGCATAACGTACAAGTTTAAAATTATCCTGTAATGCTTCGTCAAATTCATCCAAGAATAGATTAGCAAGCAACGGAGAGATAACAGCACCTTGAGGTAATCCTTTTGTACGCTTAATTTTAATTCCATTGAAAATAACATCACTTTTTATCCAGGATAATAGAAATTCGGAGATAGGATCGTTATCAAAAAGAATTTCAATTTTCTTAAAGAGCAACTCCCAGTCAACATTATCGAAGAATGATTGGATGTCTGATTCGAGAATATAATTATAACCATGTTTGCGAGCTTCGTTAATTGCCAGAGCTGCACCTTTTCGGGATAAACCTTTACGGTAAGCATAAGAATTTTCTTCCAATAAATGATCGATAGAATCCCCAATAATCTGAACAACAGCTCTTTGCAAAATGCGATCTTTAACGGTTGGAATAGCAAGAGCTCTTATTTTATTATTGGCTTTAGGTATTATAATGCCTTGTAAGTCAGAGGCTTTGTATTGTCCAGATTTAATTTCTTCAATAAGATTGTTAATATTTTGTTCCAGATTTAATTCAAATATATCAGGAGTAATCCCATCAATACCGGCTATATCGCTATTATTTTTAATATGGATAAACGCATTAAGTAGATTCTCTTTATTTACAACCAATTGAAGATAATTTTTTGATGGTTTTGGAATTAATGTTTTGTGATTGTAACCTTCAATTAAATATTTACCAAAACCAGCTGATGAGTTTTTACCGACGTGTGTAATTTGACCAAACCACAAAATTCTTTTCCAGAGTTCCTCAAGTTCAGTTCTAAATTTAATATAACCAATCATGCCACCTAAGGTTATTTTATTATTTTCTTTTGGAACATCAATCCAGATGAAATACTTATCCAGAATTTCTGCTTCAGGGTTATCTGGGATCTCATTGGAAGGATAAGTTCCACAATTTAATTTATATAAGTCGGCTATCCTTTTGTAAAGTAGCTTAAAAAAGTGCTTGCAATCAAAATATTCCAGATCAAAAAGAGTCTTGCCTTTCTTTTTATCTTCTTCCTTCCTTTCCATTCTAAGAGGCGTAATAAATTTTAATGTAAACTCATTACCACCAAGAGGTTCATAAGCAGTGTAATCAGGGATTTTGAAAATATCAATTAGTTCAACTGAATCTTTATTTAAATCGCCACCAAATTCAAATTCTGGAATATTAGCAAGGTTAGAAAAAAAATTTCTAATTATTTTCTGATCATTTCTTAGAAAAGTGATTTGAAAATTATATTCATCACCTGGTTTATAAAATATTCTTGAAGATTCGCATGGATAAATAACTATATCGTTTACCTTCTTTTTATCTTGAGGCAAAGGATGATACTCTAAAATATTAGAAATAAAGCTAAATAGTTTTGAACCGTGGTAAAAATGAAAATGTATTGGCTTCTTAAATTTCAGTTTAACATTATAGCTTTCAACAAAAATAGAGTCGATGAATGTTAAGGTGAATTTATTTCCCAATAATATATTTTCTTCTTTCATGTTTTTGTTTCCTTAAATTGGCCATAACCAACATTTCTCTTAGCACCCACACCAAAATCGAGTATAATTTGTTTGAAGACTTGAACAATATGCTCTGCTGTAAGAATAATATTATCGTTAAATTTATAATCACAGACAACAAATTGAAAAGTAAATTTTATCCCTGGTGCAATTTTTAAGAAACGGATTGGTTTAGGATTTTTAAATATTCCTTCTGTATGAGGTGTTATATAATCATCTTCAAATATCTTTTTATTATCTGGAATTTCCTCTATGTAAGCATCGCAGAAAATATGTTTACGCATAGGTAATTTGCCAAAGAATATTTCTTCCCAGTTATCTATTTTAATAAAATCAGAAGCCTTTTCGTTAACTAACCTCACTTTATCTTTTATATAAGTAAGTTTTTCTTCTATATACGGAAAATCTTTTTTTGGGAAAACGCTCTTAAGAACTCCTTTAACTGAAGAGCCCGGAATAACAGGAAATCCGGTAGTATGATCAAAGTAAAAACCAAGATTAAAATCTGAGATGTCATTTTTATCTTCAGGGTTTACATCGTGAATTGCACCATGTGAATAACCTGCCCCGATTAGTAATCCAGGGTAAGTTGTTTCGAGAGTAAATTTTGTGTTACCAGTTACTAAAGGATGTTTAAAATAAACTTTATAATTATTGTCCCAAATTTTATCATTTGTTACATAAAATTCTTTAAGATCTCTTTTAAACTCAATATTTTTTTCTAGCAAAATGCCATTTGAATACTTACTGCCAGCAATGTAATACTGATAAGATAAATTTGCACTCATTGTTCCTCCTCTTTGGTTTCATAAGTAAACATAGCAAGCTTACAAGCAAGTGCTGCTTCTAATATTTTATCGCGAAAGTTTAATCGTTTTAATGTCGGTTGGTTATTTGTGTTTTCTAAATAGAGAGTGAGGAGATCTTTATTTTTATCAAGTTTCAGATCTGAATTCCCTTTAATCAATACATGCTTTATAAAATTGGTTATTACAGATCGATCAGCAGTTCCGCTTTTCTTATAAAAAGCAAGAGTTTTGGCCATTCCAGCTTGAATAACGGAAGGTCCAAAAGATGCAATATAACCCACATACTTTGAAGAAATTTTATTTTCTGTAGTTTTGATATTCTTAAAATCATCCTCTGGATCTTCCAGAAGCTGAATAGCAACTGGAATTAGTTCGTCAACTTTCTTTAAGTTCATTTTACCCTCCTTTACTCAATAACTTTAACAATTTTAGAAAATCCGTAACCAATAGAATAGTTTGCACCAAATTGATATACCTTACCATTATTATTAAATTCTTTCTCAAACTTATCCTTTAAATTCTTTTTAGAATTTTGATTTAAATAGGAATCATAACCGAGTAAAAAGTAAAGCGTAGTTTTTCTTGGGAGTACTTCTTCATAAAAAAGATTACCGCTGGTACCATCTTCTTTAATATAGTTACGTGCAACTACTGGAATTGAATCTTTACAAATTCTACTAAAAAGAGATGAATCGAATATTGCGAGGTTGTTGATATCTATATTGAGATAAGTATTAAAAGCTTTTTTTACGGAATCGGGAATTTGGGATTTATATTTCATACCTTTTGTATAATCTTCAATTTCAAGATCATCTACATCATTAAAATAATAGAAATCATGGTTTCTAAAGTTCATTGTCTTGAGGAATGCTTTCAGATCATTAAATTCAGGGACTTTTCGGATAAAGTCTTCAAACATATTTAAATAGTCAATTATTATTGCTTCGGAAGTACAATTGTAAAAGACATTTTGATTTGAGCGTAAAGGGAGTGTAAGCATATTAGCTTCAAAAAATATAAGATGCCCGGGAGAATTTTTTAGGGCATCAGGAGTTTCAGGTCCACCTTCCACTTCGCTGCCAAAAAGTTCTATTACCTCATCTTTTTCTAAGTTTGTATTACTGTTATTATATTTTAGCAAATGATCAAAATATTCTCTTATTGAGCCCTTGATACCAGAGGCATGAATAACAGGTATGTTTGTTACAGGATTTCGTTGAATAAGATTATCAACAATACCAAAGTGAGTATCCCCTGAACCAACATGCATATTTGAAAGTGTTTCGATGATATACATTTTGTAAGTATTCATTTTATTTCTCCTTAAAATTTTATTGCAAAGTTGTAACCGATCTTAATCGCTGCTGGATAAGTTTTAATTTTTACTAATCTATTTGCAGGGAATAGCACAGAGCCAGTTGGTATTGCTCTGAAAGAATCTGTTTTCTCTTTCCTGCTTGATAAGAATCTCGGTGAATGCATTCCACTTATTAATGCAAATTTCAGATCACGTAAAATGTCATTATTGCCAAAAAAGGGTGAAATAAGAACAAGTTTTTCACCATCAAAATCAACATCAAAATTGCCATTATAATCGCCATAGTCTTTATCACTTATAAACCTACTTATTACCGGGTGATTTGTGTATAGATGTGGCAAAGATTTAGGTAATCTTTCAACTTTCATCTTAAACAAAGAGCGTTCTCCTCCCATGAAAACGTCATTATTTTCAATTACATTTTCTTCGCTTAAATGTACTATCACACCAAAGGCATAGTCATCATTCATTCTATAATCATTCTTAATATAAAATAAACCTTCTTCCTCTCTTGTAGTGCGATCTTTTCTTGCAATACCATGCTGCGAATCGGCAATTATTATCTTTTCTGTAAAGTATCCACTGTGTGTAGTCAATTTTTTCTTTTGCTTATATTCTTTATACTCATTCCAGAATTGGATTCCTCCAAGATATGCAGCTGTCGAATCCTTCATTTTTTTGCCGGCACTAAATGAAAGATGATTGCTTTCCCCAGTGATTACCTTTGAATTTTCCTCGGGTTTAAACTCAACAAGATACAGTTTACCATCTTCATTCTGAAAAACATCAGCGGGAGCGGGAAGTAAAAAATCCTCAGGACATTCTGATTCTCTCTTTTGTCTAACAATAAAAACCGGTGATATTTTAAGTATTTTCCCAAAGTTATCGTCTGGATCATCAATTCCTTTCATTTCAGAGGTCCCGGTGAGTTCTTTTAAATCATCATCAAGATTTAAAGGTAATCTCGTTTTTAAATCAAGTTTATTATGTTCTCCAAGAATTTTAGCACGCAGAGTTCCCAGAATAGTTGTTTGTGAAGGGAACATTAATGATTTTGCATAAAAACTTTCACCAAATGATTGTGAAGTTCCAAAATAAAATTTTCCTGCTGGTTTGAATGTTATTAAATGGGGAATACTCATTATTTCTCTCCCGTAATAAACTTTATTAATTTTATTCGTGATATAAATTCATCAAACAGTATTTCTGCCGGTTCACCTCTATAAATTTTTAAAGTACTGCCGTCTGAGTATGTAAGTATTTCCTTCAGCATTTCAAATACATTACCTATTCCGGAGAATTCCTTATGTATATCTTCATTAAAACGGTTTTTCATAAATGCATCGAGTTGATTTGGATTGGTTAAGTTCGTTAATACCTTTTTATATCGAAGCAAATTATGATGAATTCCCTCTGGATATTTGATTTCACCTTTTAATATACCTTTAAGAAATTCTGAATAATTTTTCAATTGGTCTGTACATAACTTGAAATGGACTTTTATTTGTTGTCCCGAATGCTGGGTTAAAAGCAGCACAAGTGAATTCTTACCATCTTGCGATTTTGCCTCACCAAGAAGTTTACGTGCTTCATCTATTGCAATGGATAAAGGAGATTTATAATAAAATAAATGAACACCGAATGAGATACTACCCTTAAGATTTATTTTACCTAATTCCGTTGTATACTTAATAGAAATAGACTGGATATAATCAAATATGGTTTTTATGTCGTTCTCTATTTTGTATGCAGTCGGCATAAATACAAGTAAATCATCACCCCCAAGGTAAACCGGTTCGCCATGGAATTCCTTTTCAGTGATTATTGCAGCTTGTTGTCCAAAACCAAAAAGCGTTTTAGAAAATTTTTGAGGGTCTTCAATATCATTAGCCATTTTACCAAGGTTATCCCCATCAGCAACTACAATTGCCATATACTTTTGATAGTCTTTAAACTGATCGAAATCATTTGGAAATAATTCTCTAAATTTTTTCCCTTCCTCAGTATATGGTTCAAATGAAATTTCATCATATTCTTTTAAATATTTCTCATAACTAATCTTATTTTTTTTTATAAGGTAATTAATCAACTCGTAACCGGAAATTTCTCCGGTAGATCTGTAATGAAAGTTAGAAGGTTGAGAAGATTCTGTTATAACATCAGCAATTGTATTACATTTGAATTTAATAAAACAAAATGGGCAGACAGCTTGTTCTTCATATTTTTTATCAAAGTTATCTTTAATATTAAAAGTGGATGGAAGTATTTTGCATCTAAAACATGTGGTTTCATTTTTACCAAGTGAGAAATAACGATTGCGTTCCAATGCATCGAGGTGTGCTTCAACAGTTTTTATAACATGCTTTTTTTCTATTCCGTTTGCCGGCAGAACAACTATATTTGTTTGAATGTAATCATTAAATATATTTTCTACATCACTTCTTGATTTGCCAGATAAATAATCTGATTTACCAGCATTATCAATAATGTCAATAAAGTTATTTTTAATTTCAATATTTATGTCGCTAATTGTGCTTAAAGTATCATCAAGTGATTTTTTACTTATTCCCACAACATGATCAGGAAATAACCCGGCTTTAGATTTTGGTGGTGGTTTTGATGGATCGAAATAAGGTGTAAGAACTGTGATGTCACTATTTGTAGATAATTTATTATATAATAATTTAACTAATAATTTAACATACCATGAAAAGAAGAAAGAACTAAACCATAGTTCACGTGTTTTTTTTGAATTGCTCATCATTTCATAGATGGGACCGATTGTAAAGCCGAAGAGAGTTTGAAAATTTTCGCTCATAATTTAACTCACTTTTTATTAAACAGGTGAAGTATTATATATTAACCCAATTTTCTGATAGGTGATTTTGAAGAAAATCTTTCAAATCAAAATTATCAGGAACCTTAAGTGATCCAAGATTTATTTCTGTTTTGCCTTCATCTTTCTCTAATAATAGTTTAAAACTGAATCCTTCATCAAGAATCTCTTTATAAGAATCATTTGTTCCTATGTAAACACATCCGTTTAATACTTTAAAGAAAATTGGAGATGGAAATCTTTCTATTTTTGGTTTGCCCGGACTTGGATTGTGCTCTACTGAAATAAAATACTTATATCTTTCATCCTTATTACTTGTTCTTATCCATTTACCATTTTTATCTCTTTCTTCTTTAATCACGTTGAATTCAAAATGCTCAGCAAGTCCTAGTAAAGCTCTTATGTACTTATAATTGTTTTGTTGTCTATCATCCCACTCATTATAGTCAATTTTTTTTGCATCATCTATATCAATTGGTGCAGGCTTTTTACTCCAAAGGTCTTTATTTAATATTTTTTGTTTAAGATATCTTTTCTCCCATATTATACCTTGAGTAATAAAATAGTTGAAAAGTTCCGATTTTGTGTAAGTTGGATAATTTTTCCCACTTTTAAGTTTCTGATATTCATCAAGTATAAATTCAAAGAGGTCTGAAAAATTTTTATAACTAATTTTAGATTTTTTAAAAAAGTGTTTCAACAAAATGTTTTTATCCAATTGAACTGTTTCATTATTTATACTTTCAACTGAAAACGAACCAAATCCTTTATCTTGCCTTGTTCCAAAGTTATTTAATAAGAAAAAAACAGAAATATTCTCTTTTATCTTATTCAATAAAACTTCATCCCATGATTTGATTATAATTCTTATTCTCTCGTCAGTGAAAATGCCTAATGATATTTTCGATAAATCAACTCTTTTAGGATCGATTCTGTCTTTAATAAATTTAATTTTGTCGGCATTTGCGAAAAAAGGTGTTGGGGAAATTATATCTATATCAATGCCAATTTTATCTTTTATTAATTTTTTTAAGTTATTACTTTTTTTATTTTTAATCCTTAATGGCATTGGCAAATAATAAGTTAAAGTAACTTCATTACAAACTTTCATGCTATAATTAAGTGCATCATGCTCACCACTACCAATCAACCACTTTTTATAATCTATCCTATTCTTCTTAAAATAATCAACAAGAAACCTATCAAGTTTGGGTTTTACTTCACTCATTCGTAAAAATGCTTGTGGTTGGTTAAACTGAAAATGAATAAGCGGGCTGTGTTGTTTTAATTTAATACTTAATTGTGCCATTTTTACCTCAATTAAATATTAACTTTTTTATTAGTTCAATAAATGGTAGTAGTGTAAGAATTATCAGCAATAGAGTGAACCCACTAAGTAATATTTTCCACTTATATATTTCAGTGTTAGTTCTCCAGAAAAAGAATTGTTGCATTAAAGCTTTCAATGGAGAAAACCAATTTATCTTATATCCAAGACTTTCTGGATAATCATCATTAATTAAGCAATAAGTTAGCAGGAAAAGTGTAATTAGAAATATTAGGGACCATAAATTTGAATAAATAGCAGGGATTATCCCCCATTTAAAATATTCGGGAATTATCAGATATGGCTTAATAAACTTACTCAGAGTTGAATAGAGAGTTAAGGGGGTAAAAATCGCTGCTATTAAAGTAATTTTATCTAATAATTTTTTCCTTTCCCTTTGAATTTTATTTCGTTCTCTTTCTTCTTGAAGATCCATTCTCTCCAGTATTTGATCAGCAGTTAAATGCAAATCATTAATTTTGCTTTTTAAGATATTGAGCTGATTAGGAATTTGCATATTTTCTAAAGCCATATTATATAATTCGATACCTTGTTCTTGAGGTGTGATTTCGTTATATGTCATTCTATTAATAAAGTTCATTACTTTTATATCCAGTTCTTCCAGCTTCTTTACATACTCAAGTATATTATTAAATTCTTTTTCATTGAATCCATAATCTTCTTTCCTTTTATGTCCAGTATTTTTTAGACTAAATACTAATTTTTCAATTTCATTATTAAATTGGATAATTGAGGCACGCTGAGCAAGAAGTAACACAGCCATTTGATAGTACTGTTTTTGCATATGATTCCGAATATTTTTATATGGGAAGTCATTATAAGGATCAACTCCGCACAAACACATAAAACTATAACGTGTTATACCATAAATAGTCCCATCATCAATAAAGCGCGGATAAGTAGATTTCTTAATTAGATTACTTCTCATCTCATCATTTCCTATGCCGGCAAATTTACCATCAACAAATAAGAACATATACCATTCACGACTTCTCTCATAATTATATACTTTTTCTTTTACGTAATAACCAAGATTCTTTATAAGCTGATCATTTTCATACCAGCAAATCGTATACATTCTATCGTCAATTATTGCTTTGCAATCTTGAGGATTAAGAGGTTTTAAAAGCTCTTCTATATAATTAGCATATTTATGAGTATCTTTTAAAAATTCGCTAGTATTAAATTCCTCAGTAATATTTAAACCACATGCATTAAAAACAATTTTATCACATAGAAAAGCTTCTTTTGTAGCATCAACAGGAGACTTTAATCCCCCAGCACCTAAAAACTGTGGATAAATTCTTCTCCCGAAGTCATTAATCTTTAATATATCTTCAAAACTTTTATAACAAGTGTTATATAATGTTAAGCTTAGAATTCCAATTCCCGTTTCAAATATCCTCAGAGAAACGTTATTTACTTTTAAAGTATATATTATAGGAGTTTGATCTTTGATATAATATGTTATTTCGTCTGTAGGGGATGTTTTTCTTTCATAATATAAACTAACATGCGCATAACTTTTAGTAAAAAGCTCTTCTAATTTTTCTTTTGTGTATAAAGCATCGCGTATATAATCGTAAAAATAATTGTACTCGTTATAAGCCCAAATTTCATCATCAGAATAAGGGAAGTTCTCAGGTTTATCAGCGCCCAAAGTAATCTGGAATGGTTTATATTCCCAATTACTATTTTTCAGTTTTTCGTGTATTTTTCTTAATCTTTCCTGAGAAGAATCTTTGGATTTAAATTCCTTTAATTCAATAGTGAAAGGAAATAGAAAAATATGTTGTGAGTAAATTCTACTCATTTAAATATTCCCTTATTTATTTCATAAATATTTTTTATTGTAATAGGTATATTAGAACCAAAATAACCGCTAAATGGGAGATTGCCCCCATACCAAAATTTTACTGATTCATGATTTTTTTCTAACTCTTGAAAATAGCTTACAAAGTTCTTAACAACTTTTCCGGTTCCGCTGTAATTGAATTTATTCCCGACAGTATTTATAAAAATATGTCTATAGTATTTATAAAGTCGATCAAAGATTGGCGAAGTCTTATCAGTCATACTCAGTATATAAACACCATCCGGAGGAATTTCTTGACAATAATATTTAATTGATAGTTCTGCAAGTTTCTCATCATCTTCTGTGATACCCTGACATTTTCTATCAAAAGCCCTCACTTCATCAATTTCAGTTTGAGTAGCCCCAAAATCAATCATTCCATCTATATAAGCTTTATCATTAATGGAAACCAATTGCTGCCATCTATTTAATTCTATTTTTAATAAATCAGCAACTTGTTCAATAGAAGTTTTTTTATTAGCCCCGGCTTTTTCATTGTGATGATCAATTATGATTGAATTATCTGGATAAGGAATGTCCAATTCTAATTCAATTATCACTGGAATTTTATCTTCAGGAAGTTTTTTTAATTCTTCTTCATATTCAGAAAGCTTTGCCCCCCAGGAAAGTTTTTTATCCTTAAAATCTAATTTCTTCTCTTCAAGAATTTCTTTAATAACAACCATTTCAGCATCATAACCACCAAGAAAGAAGACAAATGATGTTTCCATGATAATATATTTTTTGATATATAAAAATTCTATGATTGCAACAAATGGAAGAAGATATATTCATTAAATTTTTTCCCTCTTGAAATGAATTAAGGTATTAACCTATCTAAATTTAATATAAATAAATCTTGTTTAAAAAGAAACTTATATTTAAGATAAGATTAAAAAATTTGAACTAAGCTTTTGCAATAATTAGCTTCAAGAAAAGTATGCTACTTTAAATTTTCAATTTTTGGTTTATTAATCAATCATTTACTAATTTTGTTTATGTAAAGATTGTATTAGTGAGGTTTATATTGATTTACTGGGATGTAAATCCTGAAATTTTTAAATTAGGACCTTTTACTATTAGATGGTATGGAGTTTTATTCGCAATGGGATTTCTGGTTGGCTATCAAATAATGTCTTATATATTTAAAAAAGAAAATAAAAATTTGGTTCACCTTAATGATTTATTATGGTATATGATTCTTGGAACTGTAATAGGAGCAAGATTGGGACATTGCTTGTTTTACAATCCAGATTATTATTTAAATCATCCACTTGAAATTATAATGGTATGGAAAGGTGGACTCGCAAGTCATGGTGGTGCTATTGGAATTTTACTTGCTCTCTACTACTTCGTTAAAAAGTATAATCTTTATTCATATTTGTGGCTGCTTGATAGAATTGCTATTCCAGCTGCACTTGGTGGTTCATTTATTCGTCTTGGCAATCTATTTAATTCCGAAATTATTGGTAAACCTACAAACTCATCATGGGGATTCATTTTTGCAGCAGTTGATAATGTTCCACGTTATCCTGCTCAACTCTTTGAATCAATTGCATATCTTTTAGTCTTTATTATTCTTTTCATGTATTACTTACGTTCAAATGCAAAATTCAAAAATGGATTTTTACTTGGATTATTTTTTGTCCTCGTATTTTCTTTCAGATTTTTTGTTGAATTTATAAAAGAAGATCAAACTTACTTCGAACAATATCTCCCATTGAATATGGGTCAACTTCTAAGCATTCCTTTCATTATTGCTGGTGTCTACCTTCTAATTCGCAAAGAAAGAAAAACAATTGTAATCAAATAACCAAACGAAATAATAAATATGAAGAATAAATTTTTATATACACTATTACTTTGTCTTATTGCATATTTATCATTCAATTTTACAACAAACAAAATATTACAACAGGCAATTTATTCTCCTGATGATACTTTAAGATATGAAGGAGAAGTTCATTTAAGAAATATTCGTCAACTTACTTTTGGTGGAAACAATGCAGAAGCTTACTGGAGTTTCGATAACAAAAAATTAATTTTTCAAAGCGAGTGGAAAGAAATTAATCCACATGGTTGTGACCAGATTTTTATTATGAATGCAGATGGAAGTCCCATTGAAAAACAAAATAAGTATAAATTAGTTTCAACCGGGAAAGGAATAACTACATGTAGTTATTTTTTACCTGATGGAAAAATTATTTATTCATCAACTCATGCTTCTGATGAAAATTGTCCCGAAAGAAAAATGTTTTCAAACGGTAGATATGTATGGCCAATATATAAAACATATGACATATATATTGCTGATTCTAATGGTTCCAATCCCAGAGTATTAATTGGTGGCGATGGATATGATGCCGAAGCAACTGTTTCACCAGATGGAAAATTTATTGTTTTCACATCAACTCGCTCTGGCGATTTAGATTTATGGAGATATGAAATTGCAACAGGTAAATTGCTTCAATTAACAAACACATTAGGATATGACGGTGGTGCATTTTTTTCAAGAGATTCAAAATTTATTGTATGGAGAGCAAGTCGACCAAAAGGTAAAGATGCAGAATTATATAAAAAACTTTTATCGGAAGGATATGTTGAACCAAAAGAATTGAATATTTTCATTTCTGATATTAATGGAAAAAATGTTCGTCAGGTAACAAATTTACCTGGTGCAAATTGGGCTCCGTTCTTTCATCCTGATGGTAAAAAAATTTTATTTAGTTCAAATCATCACTCATTAAAAGAAGGTGGAAGAAGATTTGATATTTTTATGATTAATATAGATGGAACAAATTTAGAACAAATAACTAACTCTGGTAACTTCGATGCTTTCCCGATGTTTTCTTATGATGGTAAAAAACTTGTCTTTTGTTCAAATAGAAATAAAGAGAAAAAATTAACTCGAGAAACAAATATTTTTGTTGCTGATTGGATTGAAAATCCAGATAAAGTTGATATAAATTTTAAAACACATAAATAATCATTTACTGATTAATATGACTGAAAAAGAATTTACAACTGACTGGATTGAAAAAATCAAAAAGGATTTAAAAAGGTTTCCAGAAGATTTTATTTCTACTGATAATATAGAAATACTTGATATGCCTGTAAAAAACCTATTGCTTACTCCACCACTATTCGATAGTTATGAAATTATTGATAACGATGGTAATATAATCTTTCACTTAAACGACATTAATAAAGCAAAGTATATTTTGTATTCAAATAGAAATAAACCAGAAAATATTCCAGTACCAATAAAACAGGATGATATTGAAAAAGCTGTTAAACTATACGAAACCTACATCGATGAACTTTTAAGAGCAATTGAAAAGGATTATAAAATTAAATTTCCTGCATCAAAAAATTTCTCGACCATATCAATCCAAATTTTTAATTCATTAAATCTGATGAGACTTTAAGATAATGATTTTACTTAGCGAGAAAATTGAAAATTACATTCTGCAAACCTTTGGCGATGATTATCTTAAAAAGTATAAAGAATTTTATCACAGTAATTATGGCAGTTATATTCGACTTTCAAATAAAGCAGATGCTGATAATCTCATAACCAATCTTAAAAATTATGGAATTCAATTAGAGAAAATAGAACCTTTAGAAAATGTCTATAAAGTTATAGCTGGAGAAGATTTAATTGGAAAAACTTTTTATTACATACTTGGTTATTACTACATACAAAGTTTATCTTCGATGATTCCAGCAATTGTCCTTAATCCTTCTGAAAATGATCGAGTCTTGGATTTATGTGCAGCACCTGGATCAAAAACCACTCAAATTTCTGATTTAATGAAAAACAAAGGGACACTAATAGCAAATGATATTTCACTCGATAGATTAAAAGTTCTAATGTTCAACTTAGACAAGATGAATTCAATAAATGTGGGAGTCTTAAATAAAAAAGGTGAATTACTAAGTAAATATTTTGAAAATTATTTTGATAAAATTCTTGTTGATGCACCTTGCAGTGCTCTTGGTATAGTTCAGAAAAAAGGAGAAGTGAGTAACTGGTGGAACATCAATAAAATTGGGGGTATTGCAGATATTCAATATAAATTATTACTGAGTGCCATTAAAATTTTAAAGCCAGGCGGTACAATTGTTTATTCAACCTGTACATTAACACTTGAAGAAAATGAACTGGTTTTAAATAGAATTTTGAAAAAATATCCTGTTAAGTTAGTTGATATAAAATTACCTATTAAATCTCATCCTGCTTTCACAAAATATAACCAGGAAAATCTGGATGAATCACTTGCTTTTGCAAAAAGAATACTTCCCTGGGAAGTATATTCCGAAGGATTCTTTGTTTCCAAATTAGTGAAAACAGATAAATTAAATAGTGAAACTCCTACAATTCACACTTCAAAAAAAATTGAATTGCTCAGTTATAATAATGCAAGAGTAAAAGATTTTTTATTTCGAGTTTCAGATTATTATGGAATTGATGAAAACATTTTTGATGATTATAAATACATAACAAGAAGCAAAGATTTATATTTTGTTAACAAAGACTGGCAGGCAGAAAATCCAGAACTATTTAATAGGATTGGTTCTAAATTTGGCTCAATCGATAAAAACAAAATTGTTCAAATCCATACTTCGGCAGCTCAAATACTTGGTAAATATTCCAGTAAAAACATTGTAGAACTTGATGATAAAAAAGAATTAGAAATTTATTTTAATGGCGGTACTATAAAAAAAGATTACGGAAAAGAAGGACAGAAAATTGTAAAATATCAAGGATTAACTCTGGGCACTGCAGTTCAATCAAAAGATGGGCTTAAAAGTCAATTCCCCCGTTCTTTAAGAACTCAAGAAATTGTAATTGCTTAAGCTTTCAGATAATATCAATATAGTTTTCTTCAGTATTTACTTGCAATTATTCAATGGAAAATTTAGTCTTATGTTTTGATGCATCAAATTATTTATCTTAGTATTAAAGAATAAAGATACTTAAATGAAATACATAATAAGCTTTTTAGTTTTTGCAAATATAATTTTAGCACAGGACTTAACTGGTTTTAAGATTGGTAGATTAAAATATAATGGTGGTGGTGATTGGTATAATGATCCTTCTGCAGAAGTTAATCTCTTAAAATTCATTGCACAGCATACAAATATTAAAACAAATCCAGTCTACGAGTTTGTTGATTTGAGCAGTGGAAATATCTTTTCCTATCCATTTTTATTTATGACAGGACATGGCAATGTTGTATTTACTGAATCTGAAGCAAAAAAACTTCGCACTTATCTTGAAAGTGGTGGCTTTCTTTATGTTGACGACGATTATGGACTGGATAAAGCATTCAGAAGAGAGATTAAAAAAGTTTTTCCCGATAAAGATTTGGTTGAATTACCATTTAATCATGGTATCTATCATTGTGTTTTCGATTTTAATAATGGACCACCTAAAACTCATGAACATGATAATAAGCCACCACAGGGATTCGGAATTTTTGTAAATGGTCGATTATGTGTTTATTATACATACGAAAGTAATCCAAGTGATGGCTGGGCAGATCCAGATGTTCACAAAGATCCACCAGAAAAAAGAGAAGAAGCACTTAAATTTGGAACTAATATTGTTGTCTGGGCTTTAATGAATTAAAAATTATTCGAATTGAAAATGATAACCGAAAACTTATATGAATTAAAAAATAGAATTAAAAAATTTTTCGTTCTTGAAAAATGTAAAGAACTAATTAACTATTTACTCTCTTTAGTTTCTCTCTTTTCTTTATTATTTCTTTTAATTTATCTTCTTGAAACCATCGGAAAATTTAATACCACTTTTAGAACAATATTATTCTATCTACTACTTTCTGCAATAGTAATTTCTTTTATACTTATCACTTATAAGATTATCAAATTTTTTATAACAATTAAAAAAATTAATTACATCGAAATTGCTAAAAAAATTGGAACCCATTTCGAACATATTAAAGACGAACTTGCAAATGTATTGCAATTAAAAGAACAACCAGATAAACTTCACTCAAGTCAATTAGTTAATGCAGCCTTCGAAAATGTATATATCAAAACAAAGGACTTGAATTTCAATTCAATAGTAGATTTCTCATCTACAAAAAAATTATTGAGAATCACATTAATTCTTATCTCGGTTACATTGCTACCTTTAATTTTTATTCCCGAATTAAATTTTGCACTCTATCGAATATTAAACTACAACAAAAACTTTTCGCCACCACCAAAATTTTATTTTGAAATTTATCCTGGCAACAAAGAAATTACGAAAGGAGATAATGTTCTAATTACGATTAAAACAATTGGAATTAATCCAAACGAAATTTTTATTGCCACTAAATACGAAGATGAAACCGATTTTATAAATAAAAAAGTTTTATCTGACTCATCAGGAACTTTCCACTACGAATTTACTTCTGTTAAAAATTCATTTGAATACTATGCATTTGCTGAAGGAATTAAAAGTGATATATATAAAATTTCTGTATTGAACAGACCTGTAATTAAAAAGCTTGAAGTAATTATTATTCCACCAGCTTATTCAAAAATTTCAACCACAACTCAATTAGACAATGGCAACATCAATGCTTTGAAAGGTAGCAAAGTAAAACTTTCTATTAAATCATCTCATCCTTTAAAAAATGCAATGATAGTTTTTGATGATACCACATCAAAACAAATGAGAACTAATAACGATAATGCTTCTTTTGAATTTAATATTTACAGAGATTCAAAATATAAAATCATAATACAGGATGAAAAAGGAATACCAAATGATAATCCAATTTCTTATTCAATCAAAATAATAAATGATGATTATCCAGTAATTGAATTGCTTTCGCCAGAAGAAAATATCAAAATTAATAGCGATAAAATCTCACTTGTTTCCAGAATTCAGGACGACTATGGTTTTTCAAAATTATATTTACACTATAGAATCTCTTCTTCAAAATATCGCCAGCCTGCAGAAAATTATTCCAGCTTAGCATTACATTTTAATAAAGATAAGAAAGAAGATGAAATTTATTATACGTGGGATTTATCGTCACTTGTGCTGGCAGAAGGTGAAGTTGTTTCTTACTATCTCGAAGTTTTTGATAATGATTTTGTTAGTGGACCTAAATCATCCAGAACAAAAATTCATACAATTCAAATACCATCTATTGATGAATTATTTGCAGAAGCTGAAAATTCACAGGAAAATGCAATAGAAAATTTAGAGAAAACACTTAAAGAAGCAGAGCAATTAAAAGATGAATTGCAAAAGATTAGCTACGACTTAAAACAAAATCGAAGAGAAATAAGCTGGGAAGAAAAAGAACGAATTGAAAAATCTATTGATAAATTTAAAAACTTGATGCAAAAAGCAGAAGAAATATCACAAAAATTAGCTGAGATGCAGAATAATCTTTTACAAAATAATTTACTATCAGAAGAAACTTTGCAAAAATATAATGAACTGCAAAAAATATTAGATGAGATGACAAGTGACGAACTTAAAGAAGCATTCAAAAGACTGCAGGAAACTTTACAAAGTTTGATGAGAGATAATGTGCAGGTTTCTTTAGAAGAACTAAAAGCAAACGAAGAATATTTCAAAAAAAGTCTTGAAAGAACAATTAATCTATTAAAGAGAGTACAGATTGAACAAAAAATAGATGAGTTACTTAAAAGAACGGAAGAGTTAACTAAAAAAATTGAAGAACTAAAAAATAAAACAGAGCAAAGTAATTTATCTGATACAGCCAGAAGAAACGAATTGGTTACTCGACAGGAAGATATTACAAAAGGATTAAACAACTTAGAAGAAGAGATGAAAAAGCTCGATGATAAAATGAAAGAATTAAAAGATCTTCCACTTGATCAACTTGAAAAAGCCTTAGATGAATTTGAAAAACAAAACAATCAGGAATTATCCAGAGAAGCAGAGAAAAATTTACAGCAAATGCAAAAGATGAATGCCATTACCAAACAACAACAATTATCATCAAATATGTCAAGTATGAAAAGTCAATTTCAGAATCTGCAATCTGCAATGCAACAAATGAATCAATTAAGAACTTATTATGATATGATGAAAATACTTGATGATTTGCTTACACTTTCTGATATGCAGGAAAAATTGAAAAATGAGACTTCAAAATTAAATTACAATTCTAACGAGTTTACAAAATATTCAAGAAAACAGAATGAACTTCAAAATAACTTGAGTAAAATTCTGAATAAAATGACAGAGCTTTCACAAAAAACATTTGCAATTACTCCCGAAATGGGGAAAGCACTTGGTAAATCATTTTCTGAAATGCAAAAATCAATTAACTCATTACAAAATAGAAATGGAGCAGTTGCATCTCAATTTCAAAATAAAGCAATGGAATATTTAAATGAAGCAGCAAGTTTGATTAAAGGTGGTATGGAACAAATGATGAGTGGTGGACAGGGCGGTGGTATGATGTCTTTATTCCAGCAATTGCAACAAATTACAAAACAACAAATGAATTTAAATCAGTTAACTCAGATTTTAAATCAAGGAAAGCTTTCTCAGGAAATGTTATCTCAACTTAAAAGACTTGCAGCTGAACAGGAAGTAATTAGAAAATCACTTGAGCAATTAAATAAAGAAGCACAGCAAGCAGGAAAATCAAAAAGTCTTGCTACAAATCTCGAAAAGATTCTTCAAGATATGAAAGAAGTTGTAACCAATCTCGAAACCGAAAAAATAAATGATGAATTAATTAAGCAACAGGAAAGAATTTTATCTCGATTACTTGATGCACAACGATCAATTAACGAAAGAGATTATGAAAAACAAAGAAAATCAGTAACAGGAAAAGATATTAAAAGAACTTCGCCACCAGATTTAATTTTATCTAAAGAAGAAAGAAAAAATAAACTTCGAGACGAATTGCAAAAAGCTATGCGTGAAGGTTACAAAAAAGATTATGAAGATTTAATCAGAAAATACTTTGAAGCACTTGAAAAAGAAAAGTAGAGACAATTTAGAATTGCCTCTACTTCATATAAACTAATTTTCCAGAACGGGAATTTTACCTAAAACATCTTCGATTTTTAAATTCTTTATTTCACCAAGATTGAGTTGTTTTATACCTTCTTCAATTTTTGATTTATCGCCTACAATTACAACAATCATTTCTTCTGGAACAATATATTTATTTGCAGCAGAATTAACTTCATTGTTTTTTACATTCAGAATATTATTCACATAATCATTGAAATAACTTTCCGGTAAATTATATTCAATTAATTCCTCTATTTGAGATGCAATTTCAGAAACTGTTTGAAAATTTTGTGGATAACTCAAAGCCACAAGATTTTTAGCTCTATTTAATTCATCATCTGGAATTGGTTCACGAATTCCATTTAATTCTTTAAAGAATTCCATCAATGCTTTATCTGTTACATCTGTTTGAACTGAAGAATAAGCAAAAAAACTTCCAGCTATTGGTCTAAATACAAATCTCGAACCTGCACCATAAGTATAACCATGTTCTTCTCTTAAATTATTATTCAATCTTGATGTAAAAGAACCACCAAGAATTGTATTCATCACCATTATTGCATTGTAATCATCAGTTAATCTTTTTGGGCCAACTCTTCCTATGTAAATTACAGATTGAGCAGAGCCAGGTTTATCAATTAAATAAACAATTCTTTCTTTAACTTGTTCTGGTTCATCAATATTTGTTTTTTCTACTTTTCCTTTTTGCCATTTTCCAAAAACCTTTTCCAGTTTATCTTTTAATTCATCTTTTTTAATATCACCTACAACTATAATAAAGGCATTGTTTGCTTTAAAATATTTGGCATAAAAATTTTTTAAATCATCTGTTGTAAAACTTTTTATAGAATGTTCATATCCAAGCGATATTTTTCCATAAGGATGATTTTCACCAAACAAGAATTTATTAAAAGCGATGTTTGCAATCGAAGTGGGTTGATCGTGCCATTGAGAAATAGTTGTTAAATATTCTTTCTTTTTTCTCTTTAATTCATTTTCGGGAAAATCTGGTTTTAAAACTATATCACTCATAATTTTTAGAGCGTCATCAAATTTTGAAACAGGTGTATGAAGATAAATTCCCGAGAAATGTAAACCTGCTCTTGTAGAAATTGAAGCTCCAAGAAAATCTATTTCATCTGCAACTTCGAGAGCTGTTTTGCCTGCATTTCCTTCATCAAGCATATCTATTGTTATATTCGCCAGACCTTCTTTACCTTGCGGATCATTCACTGTTCCAGCTTTTACTATAACATTAAGTTGAATTAAAGGTACATTATGCTTTTCCATTAAAACAACTTTCAATCCATTTGATAACTCGAATTTTATTAATTCTGGTAAACTCAAAGATTTTGGCGGAGGCAATTCTGGTGGTTTTGTTCTATCAACATCCTGTGCATTTATTGAAATGATAATTAAGAACAAAAAACTTATCCATTTAAAAATATTTTTCATTTTACCTCCGCATTTGATTTTACTGCTAATTCTGTTTTTCCTTTAGGCACAATACTTAAGATAACACGTGCATTATCTAATAAATATGTTTGAACTGCTGATTGAATATCTTCTGGACTTAATGCTTTATAACGAGCTAAATCTTCATTTGCATAATCTGGATTACCTGCATAGTAGAAATATGAATTTAGTAAATCTGCTTTACCATTAAATCCACCGACTCTTTCTAAAGCATCAAGAAAGGATGCTTCAATTTGATTAACTGCTCTTTTAAGTTCTCTTTCTCCTGGTGGTTCTTTTTTTAGTTTATCAATTTCTTCTTGAATAATGTTTTTTATTTCTGTTAAGTTATGTCCAGCTCGTGCTGTTGCAATTATAAAAAATTGAGAAGAAAGTTTACCTGAATTCTGAAATGCATTTACATCCTGAGCAATTTGCAATTCATAAACAAGTCGTTGATATAATCGAGAATTTTTTCCTCCAGTTAAAATATTTGATAGAATATCCATCTCTGCATCACCTGGAGAAAATTTTGAAGGTGTAATCCATGCCATATAGATTCTTGGAAGTTGAACATTATCTTCAAGAATAACAATTTTTTCTTCATACAATTTTGCAGCAGCTGGATTTAATGGTGGGACAGGTTTACCTGATGGAATACTTCCATACCATTTTTCAACAAGTTTAATTGTTTCTTTCGGGTTAATATCTCCTGCAATTACAATTGATGCATTGTTGGGCACATAATAAGTCTTATAAAATTCAACCACATCTTCATAACTTGCTGCACTCAAATCTTCCATCGAACCAATTACAGGCCAGCTATAAGGATGACCTGCAGGATAGAGATTTTTATAAATTGTTTCCCATGCCAGTCCATAAGGACGATTTTCATAACTTTGTCTTCTTTCGTTTTTAACTACATTACGCTGGCCATCGACTTTTTCTGGAGTCATTGCATCAAGCAAAAATCCCATTCTATCAGAATCAAGATACAATGCAAGTTCAAGAGCATTAGATGGTATATCTTCATAATAATTTGTTCTATCTTCTGTTGTAGAACCATTATTTTCTCCTCCAGCAGCTTCAAGCAATTTATCAAAATCACCTTCTGCTACATGACCAGAACCTTCGAACATCAAATGCTCAAAAAGATGAGCAAACCCCGTACGACCGGGTTTTTCATAAGCAGAACCAACATGATACCATGTGTTTACAGAAACTGTGGGTGTAGTATGATCTTCATGCAATATTACATTCAAACCATTTGATAAAACATATCGTTCGTATGGAATTTTTAATTGTGCAAAGATTATCACATTAAATAGTAAAACTAATATTGCTATTTTTTTCATAATAACTCCTGAAGAATGTTAATATTAAAATAAAATTTCTTTTCGTGAAGTTCTAAAATAATTTATGAGAAAAAGCATATAATTTCTAATAACTCTGTAGAAATATCATTAAAACAATGAGATTATTGTTTTTAAATAAGAATTTTAAGATAGAAAGAATACTTACAATTATTAAAAAGAAATCAAAGAATATTAATTACAAAACAAGTCAACAAAAACTAATAGTTGAAGGAGTTTAGAAGATAATCAGCTTATTAGAATAACAGGTTTATAAACTATTGAAAAGTTCAGAAGAATAAAAAATCATAAATTCAAAATAAATCAAAAATTTAAATATGATAAGAACCGAAACTTTTTTAAATAGTATTAAGATTACTTCTTCCGGTTAATGTCTTCAATTATCTCAATTTTATAGTTAATTACTATTGATTAAAATTAATGTAACACGAAAAATATTTTTACAAAAAATTAGGATATTCAATTTATTATAACTATGTTTGTTTTAGAAAGGCAGTAGTTTTAGAAGTAGATGTAGAAGTAACCCTTCCAACGATTTTAAAGCCCTGCCAATTTTATCAAATTAAATTAAAGGAGCATCTGTTATGGCAGAGCGCAAATTAGGAACCGTAAAATGGTTTAACAATTCAAAAGGTTATGGATTTATTCAACAGTCAAATGGTGAAGATGTTTTTGTTCACTTCCAGTCAATAACTGGTGATGGATATAAATCTTTATCTGAAAATGATAGGGTTGAATTTACTATTACAAAAGGTCAAAAAGGCTTACAGGCTACCGATGTAAAAGTAATTAAATAAATTTACTAACATCAAGCTCTCGCATTTGCGGGAGCTTTTTTATTCCCATCATTTAATTTCTTATATAAATATTCAGCTTTTCTAAATTCAGCAGTAATTCAATTTTATCAATTCCACCAAAACAGATTTGGTTTTATCTATTTTCTAATTTTGCTTTCATCAATGCAATTGAAAGTGCATATCGAAATCTATATAGAGAATAAGTAGCACCACTTACAGCATCAACTTTCATAATATTTTGTTTTTCGAGCATCTGATTTTCGTATGAAGGATATGCAATTGAAGGTGATGTTCCTGTTACTTTCATTTCTTCATTATATTCAATATCATTTTCTTTACCTTTTCCGCCTTTCTTAATTTCATCGTAATCTATTTTAATAATCTTTTCGTTCTTAATTTCGATTTTTACAACGTGTTTATAATCATAAGCATCGTAAGGAGATTCTCCAGTATAAATACCATCTTTGCATCCACTTGCATCCACTGGAATATTATTCGCTTTAATCCATTGTTCAAATAATAAATTAAGTTCTTCTGGCGAACGAGTTTCTATTAGAAAATGCATATTCTTTACACTGGCTTTAAAAAATCGATCTGAGAGATTATAATTCTTTATTTCTTCAAGGGAATCTTTTTCAACAGTTGAGCATTTTAAAAACAAAAAGACAAATAAAATAATTTTAATCTGTGTTTTTAAAAATCGTTTAAGCATATATTCCCCATTTTAATTTCGTTTAAAACATTTGTGAAAGATTCAGGTAATTCAGATACGATTTTTAATTTATTTCTTTCATCTACAAAAAATTCAATTTCACTTGCGTGAAGCATTAGTCGAGAAAAATTTTTCTGAATTGAATTGTTACCATAATGCAAATCGCCTGCAATAGGATGTCCAATGCTATAAAGATGAACTCGTAATTGATGTCGTCTTCCTGTTTCTGGATGTAACTCTAATAGTGTAAATGAATTAAGTCTTTCTATTACTTTAAAATTCGTAATGCTTTGTTTTCCTTTAATTTTATCTACACCCATTCTTCCAGATCCAAATTGTCGAATTGGTTTATTAATTACACCATAGTTCTCTTCAATTATTCCAATTACAACTGCAACATAAGTTTTACGTACTTTATAATTCATAAATTGTTCATTTAAATATTTATGTGCGTTTAAATTTTTTGCAAATAACATCACTCCACTTACATCTTTATCGAGTCTGTGAACAACAAATAATTTTTGACCGATTAACTTTTGCAAAATCGAATGGATGTTCCGTTTAGCTGGATCACTTTCTGCAATTGAAGAAATCCCTTCTGGTTTATCAATTGCAATTATATTATTATCTTCATATAAAATTTTTAAATCCATCTTTCTTCTTTCAGTTGAATTCTAATAAATAAACATCGCTGGATTCATAAGTTGTTTTTATAAAACCCATCTTTCTTAAGTACTTCTGATGTGTTTTATTGCCAGATGTTGTAATAATTTTTTTAATATTATTTTCTTTAAAGAATTTTTGATAAACATATTTACCAATCTTAAAATCTCTATAACCAGGAATAACATAATCAAGATTGACAAATAATGTATCTTTATCAATACTTTTAGTACAGACCAATCCTGCTGGTACAGAATTTCTAAGAACAAAAATTACTTTATCATTTTCTTTTATTTCGAATGAAAAATCGGGTACAAACTTTTTAATCTCTTTTTCGTGAAATGAAAGGAAATATTTTAAATACTCTGAGTTCGGTTCAACTTCGAGAATATCAAAATATTCTCTGGTAGAAAAAATTTCGATGAGATAATAAATATTAACAACAGCAATAAAACCATTCACCAGAGCAACAGGATAAGCTGATATAATGATTCCATAAACAGTAAAAATAAGTGAGCCAATTAAATTAATTATTCTCAGCTTAACAATTGCACTCATCATTAAGGAAATTGCTACAAGCACAGAAGCCAGGTAGCCAATTATCTCAACATAATTTGTATTATCAAACATAATTTTCCCATTAATATTATTAATAGAAGTTTTCGATACTAAATTTACAAAATTGATTAACGAGTTCTCCAATAAAATCTTATTTTAGCAAAGTAAAAAACAATTATGAAGATGAATAATTATAATAATTATCCAGTAATCAGTATAGATGAAATAATAAGACCAACACATTTAGTCATCGATTTAAATGTCCTTCGAGAAAATTTCAAAAGAATTAAAGAGCATGTATATCCAGCTAAAGTAATGCCTATTCTCAAAGCCAATGCATATGGGCATGGACTTGTTCGCATTGCTCAATTAATGCAGGAATTAAAAGCAGATTATATTGGTGTTGCTGTTTTAGAAGAAGGAATTTTACTGAGAGAAAATGGGATTACATTACCAATACTTGTACTTGGTGGTATCTGGGGAAATCAAATTCCAATTTTTTTAAAACACAATTTAACCATTACAGCTTCTTCAATCGAAAAATTAAATCAAGTAGATGAAATTGCAAATCAAATGAATGTAAAAGCTAAGGTTCATTTAAAAATTGATACTGGAATGGAAAGGATAGGCGTTCATTATTACAATGCAAAAAAATTTTTAGATGCAGCTGTTAATATGAAAAACATAATTGTTGAAGGAATTTATTCTCATTTTGCTAATTCTGAAAAAGCAGATTTAAGTTATACAAGATTGCAGTTAGAAAGATTTCAGGAAGTAATAAATTATGCAGAAAAAATATTTGTTGAAAAACCACTTTATCATATTTCAAATTCTGGAGCTATACTTCAAATGCCAGAAGCAAATTTTGATATGGTGCGTCCTGGAATAATGTTATATGGAGTTTATCCATCTTCTGAAACAAAAAAAACAGTTGAAGTTAAACCAGCACTCACATGGAAATCAATTGTAATTTATTTTAAAGTAATAAAACCAAATCATCCAGTTGGTTATGGTTCAACCTGGCAAACTGATCATAATGTACGAGCAGTTACTGTACCTGTAGGTTATGGTGATGGTTACATGAGAAGTATGAGTCATAAAGCAGAAGTAATAATTAGAGGGAAAAGATATCCCGTAGTTGGTACAATTTCAATGGATCAAATTGTTGTAAATATTGAAAACGATAGTGCTTATAATGGTGATGAAGTAATTTTAATTGGTTCTAATGGTAATAGCAAAATTACAGTAGAAGAACTTGCCGAGTGGGCAGGAACAATCCCTTATGAAATCCTGACGAATATTAATACAAGAGTTCCGAGAGTTTATGTAGAATAAATTAACATTGAATTTAAGCAGCCAGAAATCTCATCAATTTTCTTTTTGCCACAGGCAAAACTGTTTCGTTGAATGGGAAATCGATATCTGTTTCGAGATTATAAGTTGCTGGATTGGGAAGTTCAGGATACTTTTTAATTAAATCAAGTTTAATTGTCTCTGGTGGAATTATTGCTGGAGGTTCATGTATTGATTCCAATAATTGAGTTTTCAGTGATTTAAATGGAACATTTGATGTAACAATATTCGATAATAAAAATTTATAAATGAAAGTTGTTTTATCTGCATGAGATGGAATAAAGAAATAACCTTCATCTTTATAAAGTGGAACAATTCCTATTTCTTTTATATTCATATTTGATTCAACAAAATCATAAATAGCTGCACCTTCTTCAACCACTTCTTTAATTTTAGGAAGAGCCCATTCAATAAAATCAAATATTTTTGATAACTTATCTTCGCTTATATTTTCTGAAGTATATTCATAAATCAAAGATTGATTTTCTAAGTCAACTCCAACAATTTTTTTTGATAACATATTTTTAAGATTATTTCTTTGTTCAAGAAGATCTCTAAGTTCATTACTTAATTCTACAAGTTCACCGAATACTGGATACAATTTATTTTTATGAAGTTGTTCTTTATAATTTTTTAGAGCTGCAAGCAATTTATATTCAGATAATTCTGAATCTTCTGCTGCAGATATAAAAATATCGAGTGTTAATTTTTTCATTTTAAGTACTCTGTAATATATTTTTTGTTAACTCAAGTTTGATTTATAATCGAAATATTATTAAAAAAGTTAATTTCTTCACAAGTGGAAAAATTTTTCCATAATTAATATTAAAGTTTATAGACTATACTTTTCAATAATTTTTGAAACAAAAACAATTCTGCGGGATAATAAAGCCACACAAAATTTTAAGATGCAGACTCATCTATAATTTATTATATTTGTTGCAGTTGAAAAAAATGTATAATAAAATGGAAGTAGAAGAACAGTTGATGAATCATGTTGGGCAGTTGCTCTCCGGTAATAAAATACCGGGGGGAGGAAAGTCCGAACACCGCAGAACAAGGTGCCGGGTAACGCCCGGGGGCTTGAAGACGAAAGTCTCAAGCTACGGAAAGTGCCACAGAAAAGATACCGCCTGGCCTTAGGTTTAGCTTCAGGCTTACCTAAGCCGGGTAAGGGTGAAAAGGCGAGGTAAGAGCTCACCGCTCCGGTAGTAATACCGGAGGTCTCGTGATGAACGAGATCCTGCAGAAATGCAGGACACGGCAAACCCCACCTGGTGCAAGGTCAAGCAGAAGGACTCCTGGCTATTTGCCAGGAAAAGGTTGTTCGCCTTTCAGTGCCTTCGGGTAGACCGCTAGACCACGATAGTAATATCGTGGCTAGATAAATAACTGCCGCTCGCCTATGGCGAGTTACAGAATTCGGCTTATAGACATGGTTCATCACTGTTCTTCTTATTAATCCTTATGCAAAATAAAAGATGGAAACTCAAAGATTCTCCAGACGATAAATTAATTCTTGCTCTCGCAGATTCATTAAACATTTCTAATTCACTTGCACTTCTTCTGGTGCAAAGAGGTGTTACAAATTATCACGAAGCTAAATTATATTTTCGACCATCCCTTGATTATCTCTACGATCCATTTCTTATGGATGGAATGCAACAGGCTTCAAATAGAATCATTAAAGCAATAACTGATAATCAAAAAATCTGTGTTTATGGAGATTATGATGTCGATGGCACCTGCTCTGCTTCTTTAATGTATCTTTTCCTTAAAGAACTCGGAGCCGATGTTCAAACTTATATACCTAATCGACTATTGGAAGGTTATGGAATTTCTATTCAGAGTATTGATTATTTAAAACAACAGGGAATTAATTTAATTATTAGTGTCGATTGCGGTATTACAGCTGTTGAAGAAATTGAATATGCTAAATCTCTTAACATAGATACTATTGTTTGCGATCACCATCAACCAAAAGATAAATTACCCAATGCCTATGCAATTTTAGATCCATTAAAACCTGGTGATAATTATCCATTCAAATATCTATCTGGTGCTGGTGTGGCTTTTAAACTTGCTACTGCAATCGGAGATAAAATTGGTAAAAGGAATATGGCTCTGAAATATCTCGATCTTGTTGCCTTAGCAGGTGCAGCAGATATTGTCCCATTAATTGATGAAAATAGAATTCTTGTTAAAGAAGGTTTACAAATAATAAATACAAATCCCCGTCCAGGTATTGCTGCTCTTATAAAATGCTCGAGAATCGAACCGGGAAATTTATCAGCTGGACAAATAGTATTTACAATTGCACCAAGAATTAATGCAGTTGGAAGATTAGGAGATGCAAATAGAGCCGTCGAACTATTTACAACTGACGATCCTCAAAAAGCAATGGAACTTGCTCAGATCCTGGAAGATGAAAATGTAAAAAGAAGATCAATTGACGAAGCAACTTTTTCTCATGCTGTTAATTTAGTTGAATCTACTGTCGATCTTGAAAATGATTTTGGTATCGTATTGCACGATGATAACTGGCATCCAGGTGTTATTGGTATTGTAGCTTCTCGACTTGTTGAAAAGTTTAATAGACCTACAATTATGCTCACAACAATTGATGGAATTGCAAAAGGTTCTGCACGTAGCATCCCTGGCTTTAATATTTATGATGCTCTTCAAAACTGTGAGGATTTATTATTGCAATTCGGTGGACACGAAGCAGCTGCCGGACTTGCAGTAGAAATTGATAAACTTAATTTATTCAAACAAAGATTTAATGAGGTTTTAAGACAGTGTATTAAAAAGGAAGATATTTTTCCAGAAATACTTATTGATGCAAAAATTGCTTTTTCAGAAATTACACCTAAGTTTATCCGGATTCTTGAACAATTTGCACCTTTCGGTCCAGGTAATATGAGACCAATATTTTTAAGTGAAAAAGTTGCACTTACTAATTTCCCTAAGATAGTTGGAAACAATCATCTTGTTGCTACTTTCAAACAAAATGGAAATGATAAAGTTTTTGACGCAATTGGTTTTAATCTTGGCTTTTATGCAGATCATATTGATAAAAATAAAGATTTAGTTGATATTGTATATACAATTGAAACTATTAATAAAGATGGAAAAGTTTTTCCTCAACTTAGAATTAAAGATATTAGATTAAACAATAATGGAAATTAAAATAAAATTAAAGGAGATATTTATATGTCAGGACATTCAAAATGGGCTACGATTAAAAGAAAAAAAGCAGCACTCGATGCAAAGAAAGGAAAACTTTTTACAAAGTTAATTAAAGAAATAACAATAGCTGCTCGTCACGGTGGTGGTGATCCAGAAGGAAATCCTCGTCTTAGATTAGCAATCGATAATGCTAAAGCAGCTAATATGCCCGCTGAAAATATAGAGCGAGCAATCAAAAAAGCTACTGGTGAATTAGAAGGTGCTACTTATCACGAAGTTATTTATGAAGGTTATGGACCAGGTGGTGTAGCACTTATGGTCGAAGCCGCTACAGATAACAAAAATAGAACTGTAGCAGAAATTCGTCATATCTTTTCTCGAAATGGTGGAAGTCTCGGCGAAACAAATTCTGTAGCCTGGATGTTCGAACGAAAAGGAATTATTACAGTAAAAAGAGAAGGGAAATCAGAAGATGAAATGCTTGAAATTATACTCGATGCCGGTGCAGATGATTTACAAACAGAAGAAGATTTCTTTGAAGTAACTACATCTCTTGAGTCTTTTGAAAAAGTTAGAAAAACTCTAGCTGAGAAAAAACTCAATATCGAAAATGCATCGCTGCAATGGGTTGCAAAAAATCTTGTATCTGTAAATGGTGAAGACGCAGAAAAGTTAATGAAACTAATTGAATCACTGGAAGATTGTGATGATGTCCAGAATGTATTTTCTAATGCTGATTTCGTTGATGCATAAATATTGATTTATATAAATTCTATTAACAAAAAAAATTTATAATGAGAATATTAGGGGTTGACCCGGGCACAATTATTACAGGTTATGGTATTATCGACTTCGATAAAAACGAAATTAATTATATTGCTTCGGGTATTATTCAAATACCGGCAACAAATGAATTTGGTCCTCGTTTAAAAATAATTTATGATGAGCTTTATAAAATTATAAAAAAATATAAACCCAGTGAATTTGCTTTAGAAACAGCATTTTATGGAAAAAATGTTCAGTCTGCTCTAAAGATTGGATATGCACGTGGTGTATCATTATTAGTAGCGGTTCACAATAATCTTCAAATAAAAGAATATTCACCGAGAGAAATAAAAAAATCAATAGTTGGAAAAGGCTCATCATCAAAAGAGCAAGTTCAATATATGATTAAAAAGTTGTGCTCAATAAAAAAATCAAAAATGAAATTCGATGAAAGTGATGCTATTGCTGTTGCTATCTGTCACGCATTTAAGATAAAATCAAATTCAAATTCTAAAAGAAGCAAAAACTGGAAAGAATTTGTTGAATCAAATCCAGATAAAATTCTTGAATATTAATTTATAATTTATATGATTGGCTACATAAGCGGAAAAATTATTTCAAAAAAACCAACAAAAATTATTTTAGATGTAAATGGAGTTGGATATTTAGTTAACATCTCTGTTAATACATTTGAAAAAATTGCAGATAAAGAAACAGTTTCACTCTTTACATATCTTAGTGTAAAAGAAGACTCACTCGATTTGTATGGCTTCTATACTTCTGCAGAAAAAGAAATGTTTGAATTATTAATAGGAGTAAGTGGAATTGGTCCAAAGACTGCTCAGAGTATTTTATCTGGACTTCAACTTGAAGATTTGAAAGAAGCAATAAAATCAGGAAATATCAATCGATTAACTTCTGCACCCGGAATTGGCAGAAAAACTGCTGAAAGAATGATTCTTGAATTAAGAGAAAAAGTTGATGGTGTTTCAGAATCAATTGATGGAACAGTTGTCAGTACTTCTATAAAAAATGATGCTATTGCTGCACTTGTTAATCTTGGATATGGTCAGAAAATAGCTGATCGTGCTGTTCGTTCTGTAATAGATAAAAATCCGAATATTTCAATCGAAGACTTAATACGCGAAGCACTATCTTTATTGAATAATTAAAAATTTATAAAACACTTTCGAGCAACTCTTCTAAAAAATTTAATGCTATATAATTTTTTATCTAATGTTCCAAAACTCTTTTTTGAAACTGAATTTATATTAAATATCAACTTTATGGCGTGTTTGACCATTTCCGATTACAATAAATTTTTTAGTTGTTAAAGCTTCCAGTCCCATTGGTCCATATGCGTGAAGTTTTGAAGTAGAAATTCCAATTTCGGCACCCAATCCCATTTCGCCACCATCAGCAAATCTCGATGATGCATTAACCATAACAGAAGATGAGTCTACATCACGCAAAAATCTTTGACTTGTTTGTAAATTATTTGTCACAATTACTTCGGTATGATTAGAACCATATTTTTCAATGTGTGCAACTGCTTCTTCATAACTTTCTACTACTTTTACTGCAATTATTAGAGAAAGATATTCAGCATAATAATCATCTTCGGTTGCAGGAAGAGCAAATGTTAAAATTTTTCTTGTTATATCACATCCACGAATTTCAACATTCTTTTTTCTTAATGCTTCTCCAGCAACAGGTAAAAATTTTTCTGCAATATCTTTATGAACCAGCATTGTTTCAAGTGCATTACAAACTGCTGGTCTTGAAGTTTTGCCATCTATCAATAAACGAATTGCCATATCGAAATCTGCATCTTTATCTACATAGAGATGGCAGACACCTTTATAATGTTTTATTACTGGTATTCTACTATTTTCGGCAACGAATCTAATTAAACCTTCACCACCTCTTGGTATAATTAAATCGATGTAATCATCTAATTTTAAAAGTTCTAACATTGCTTCTCTATCTGTAGTTGGAACAAAAGTAACGATTGATGCATCAACTTTACACTTTTCGATTCCTTTATGAAGAGAATCAACTATAGCAATATTCGAATTAAATGCTTCTGAACCTCCACGAAGTATAACTGCATTCCCACTTTTAACACATAATGCTGCAGCATCAGAAGTAACATTAGGTCGAGCTTCATAAATAATTCCAATTACTCCAAGCGGGATTCTCATTGTTCCAACCTGTATTCCATTTGGACGAATTCTAATATTTGTAATTTCACCAACTGGATCTGGCAGTTGAACAATTTCATATATTGCATTTGCCATCGATTTAATTCTATCTTCTGTCAATAAAAGTCTATCCAGCATTGCATCAGACAATCCCTTCTCTTTTCCTGCTTGAATATCTTTATTATTTGCAGAAAGAATATAATCTTTATTCTGTATTAGTTGTTCTGCCATCGAAGATAGTAATTCATTCTTTTGATTTGTATTCAGCAATGATAATTTATATGCTGCCTGTTTACTTTTCTTTGCTAACTCTATTAAATTAGTTACCATTTTTTTGCTCCTAAATTATTCATTATCGATTAATACTAATTCATCACGATGAATAACTTCTTCTGTTCTTAAATAACCAAGAATATTTTTAATCTGATTACTTTTTTTGCCCTGAATTTTTTTAAGTTCATTTGAATTATACTGAGTTATACCTTTAGCTATCAATCTCAAATCGTTCGCATCTTTTAGATAAACTTCAACTGCTTCATTTTTCTTAAACTCTCCTTCAATGTCAATAATTCCTGATGGCAATAGCGAAGCTCCTTTTTTTTGAATAGCTTTTGCAGCTCCTGAATCGACAATAATTTTACCATTTGCAGGCAATGCATAAAGCATCCACATTTTTTTCGCAGTGATTGGATTTTCATTTTTCTTAAATATTGTTCCAAATAATTTACCATCAAGTAAATAATCAAACACTTCACTTTTAGTAGCATTAATTATGATTGTATCTATGCCAACAACTGTAGCTTTTTTAGCAGCTTCAATTTTTGTCTTCATTCCCCCAGTTGATATCGAGTTTTTAGAATCTCCAGCAATTGAATAAATTGAAGAATCAATTTTTTCCACAACTGGAATCAACTTAGCATTTTTATTTTTCTTGGGATCTGAATCATAAAGTCCATCTATATCTGTGCAAATAATTAGAAGATCGGCTTCTGCAAGCATAGCAACATAAGCTGCTAAATTATCATTATCTCCGACCTTCAATTCTTCTGTTGCTACAGTGTCGTTCTCATTAACAATTGGGAGAGTTCCGAGTTCTAATAATTTTTTCAAAGTATTTTTTGCATTAACAAATCTTTTTCTATTATGAATATCATCATAAGTCAAAAGAATTTGAGAACAGGGAAAATCAAAAAATCGACTCCAGCTTGCCATTAGCATTGTTTGTCCAATAGCAGCAAGAGCCTGTTTTTCTGGAATTGAGCGATTATTTTTTTTGAGTAATTGTGGTTGTGTTGATAAACCAGCTGCAACAGCTCCAGAAGATACAAGAATTATTTCTTTACCTCGATTTATACATTCTGTTATAAATGCAGCAATTGGTAGAGTATATTTTGAACTACATTTTATTCCTCCTGGAGCAATTATACCACTACCTACTTTAATTACTGCTCGTTTCCAATCCGAAAGTGTTATAAATTCCATCTTACAAAAACCATTTTTAAAGTAATGAAAATTATTTCTTCTAATTTATTACTCAATTATTTTATTAATATAAAAATTCATACTCAATAAATTATTTATTCTTGCTAATTACAAAGCAACATAAAATAAATTTATCTCTTTTTGAAATTAATTAGATTCACTTAATTGCTTCTACTTCAAGTCTCATCATCTTTAAATGAATTAATCCATTATTATCGATTGGAAATTTTTTTATATAACTTTTTACCACCTCATCTATAAACATTTCTCTTTTACTTTCTGGTATTTGTTGAGTATAAGGAAGCCAGGTTGTTTTTATCCATAATTTAAATTTTTCTTCTCCTTTATGTATCATATCTTTTGGTAATAACTCTATCCTTTTAGGTAATAATCCAGCTTTATTTAAAAATTTTTCGTAATCATTAATATCAAAAAATCCATATGGGAATGTAAAATTCTCGAAATATGATTTCCACTTTTCTTCTTTAATTATTTCATCGAGCACATTAATTAAATCCTGAGCATTCCCTTTACCTCCCATTTGGAGCAATATACGACCGGAGTTTTTCAAAATATTTTTAAAACCCTGTAGCACAGGCAGATGATCTTTTATCCAGTGTAAAGTAGCATTCGAAAAAATAATATCAAATTCATATTCAAAACTTAGATTTCTTGCATCGGCACATATAAAAATAAGATTAGGAAATTTTTCTTCTGGAAAATTTTCTTTGGCAAATTTTATCATACTTAGAGAATTGTCAACACCAACAATAAAACCTTCTGGCAATAGTTTAGAAATTTCTGCTGTTACTTTTCCATCTCCGCATCCAACATCAAGAATTTTTTCGTTTCCTTTAATAGATAATTTTGCAATTAATTCTTTTGCCCATTTGAATTGTTCAGATGAACTTATATGATATTCTTCTGGATTCCAATTATATTTTGACATAAGACTTCATAGATTTTTTATTATTAAATCAGAATAATCAAGCAAAATTATTTAACTAAAAATTTCTATAAGATAGCCACCATTCATCACGATACATTGGTTTTCTACTTTTCTTCTTAAAAATATGAACTGTAACAGCACCAAACACAAATCCACCAATATGAGCCCACCATGCAACACCACCTGTTGCACTGCTTTCAACCGAAAGAGCAAGTGTACCCTGAAACAATTGCATAACAAACCATAGCCCAAGTACAAACAATGCAGGCAATTGTATTATATCAAAAAATATGAAAATTGGTAACAACACTACTACTTTTGCATCAGGATACAAGAACATATAAGCACCAAGAACTCCAGCAATTGCACCACTTGCACCTATTGTTGGAATTGACGACTCAGGATTCATAATTATATGTGAAAAACTTGCAGCCAATCCGCAGAGTATATAAAAAATTAAATAACGAAAATGTCCCATTCTATCTTCAACATTATCTCCAAAGATCCAGAGATAAAGCATATTCCCGAATAAATGAACCCAGCCACCATGCAAAAACATTGAAGTAAACAATGGAAATATTCTGCTGAAATCAGAAAAATAAATAATTTCACCTGTCTCCAGTTGCATTCCCTGATAAAAATATCTTACCGGAATAACTCCATATTGTTCAATAAAAAGTTGTAAATCGCTACCAAGCATCAATTCAAATAAAAACATTACCACATTGGTTATAATTAATGTTATATTTATTATTGGAAATGTTTTTGAAGGAATATCATCTTTAAGTGGTATCAAGTTATACTCCGGCAAATTATAATTTTAGTATTAAGATAAAAAAAGAAATTTAAAAAAGTGATTATTATATATAATTTATTCGAAATAACATTATCGAGCAATGCTTCAAAAAATGAACTAATTTTATTTATAAAAAGTTATCATTAGAAAAACTTATGAACAAATTAGCAAAAGAAAGTTCTCCCTATCTTCTTCAACATGCAAACAATCCTGTAGATTGGTATCCATGGTGTGACGAAGCTTTTGAGAAAGCAAAAAAAGAAAACAAACCAATTTTTTTATCAATCGGTTATTCTACATGTCACTGGTGTCATGTAATGGCACACGAATCTTTTGAAGATGAAACTGTAGCTGAGATTCTAAATAAAAATTTTATTTGCATTAAAGTTGATCGAGAAGAAAGACCCGATATTGATAACATTTATATGCTTGCATGTCAGATAATAACAGGCAGAGGCGGCTGGCCTCTTTCAATTTTTATGACTGCCGATAAAAAACCATTTTTTGCCGGTACTTATTTCCCAAAATTTTCATATGCTGGTAGAATTGGTTTTGTCGATTTATTAAACAATGTCATAAAATTCTGGGAATCAAAAAAAGATGAATTGCTTAGAAGTTCAGATGAAATTACAAGATATTTAAACTTAGAAATTGCAACCGATTCAAATGAAAGTCTACAGGAAGAAATTTTTAATAAAACATTCACTTCACTTAAAAACAATTTTGATGAAGAATATGGTGGCTTTGGAACATCTCCTAAATTTCCATCACCGCATAATTTAATTTTTCTTATGAATTATTATCTCCATTATAAAAATAATGAAGCATTAAAAATGGTTATTAAAACATTAGAAGAAATGAGAAAAGGTGGAATTTATGATCAGATTGGTTTTGGTTTTCATAGATATTCTACAGATGAAAAATGGTTGGTTCCACATTTTGAAAAAATGCTTTATGATCAGGCAATGATGATTGATGCTTATACACTTGCTTATAAAATAACTCAGGATAATTTTTACAAAGAAGTAGTTTATGAAATTTATTCATACTTAAATATAGAAATGCTTTCTCCCGAAGGAGCTTACTATTCAGCAATTGATGCAGATAGTGATGGCGAAGAAGGAAAATTTTATTTATGGAAATCAAAAGAGCTTGAAGAAATAATTCCAGACAAATATGAAACAATCAGGAAAATTTTCAATGTGTCTGATGAGGGTAATTTTCTGAATGAAGCCACAAAAAAACTTACAGGAAAAAATATTCTGTACTTAAAAAATAGATTGCTTGATGTACTCAAAGAAGAATCATTAACTTATGAAGAATATGAGCAAATAAGAAAAAAACTTCTCAATTTCAGAAGTAAAAGAATACCACCACTTAAAGATGATAAAATATTAACCGACTGGAATAGTTTATTAATATCTTCGTTTGTAAAAGCTTACATAGTTTTTGAAGATGATATGTTTTTGAAATCTGCCATTAATTGCTATGATTTTATAATGGAAAATTTATTTATAGACAATAAACTTTTTCATGTATGGAAAGACAATCGTTCTTACACAAATGGTTTTGTTGATGATTACGCTTTTTTAATTAATGCTTCTTTAGAACTTTACAAAGCAACACTTGACGAAAATTATCTGCTTAATTCAATCAATTTTGATAATGTTTTATACAATGAATTCTGGGATAACGAAAAAGGCGGATACTTTTTTACTTCAAAAAATGACGATAATATTGTTAGAACAAAAATCCTTTTCGATGGAGCAATTCCATCAGGAAATTCAGTTCAATTACTAAATCTCATAAAACTATATCATTACACTGGAAATCCATTTTATTCAGAATTAATTAACAAACAATTAAAAGCTTTTTCAAAGCAGGTTAACAGTGCAACTCTTGGTTATACATATTTCTTGAATTCTTTTTTAATATTAAATGAAGAAACTGGAGAATTACTTATTATTTCTAAAAATGAAATAGAAAAAAATATTATCTCACAACTATCCCGACAAGAAAAACTATTTTCCATTTTAATTACAAATGAGAACAAAGAAAAAATTTATGAAATTGCTCAGTGGACTAAAAATTATAAATTACTTAACGACAAAGTAACTTATTATTTGTGTAAAAATTATACATGCAAACAACCAGCTAACGATTTTAATGAGATATTAAAAGACTTATTCTAATTAAGTGGATAATTATTCATAAAATTTAATAATTATAAAAAAATTACTCTGGCTATTGAATCTATCATTTTTGATTACTATAATGAAAACAAAAAATTTTAGTATTTAACAAATTGGCTCAAGAAATTAATAAATACTGCATATTTACCACAGATAGCTATAAAGTTCTAAAAAATTTAGAACTCCTTGTCACTACATACACGCACACCTCAACGACGCGTTAATAAAACACTCATTCCCTGTATAATTATAAAATCAAAAACAAAGAGGAATTAAGCACAAATGAAAATACTAAAATTTGGTGGTTCAAGTGTAGGTAACGCAGAAAGAATTAACAGTGTTATTGAAATACTGCAAAAATATTATATATCAAAAAAAATTAAGTTTTCTGTTGTCTTTTCTGCTTTTCAGGGAGTAACAGATAAATTAATCGAAATTGGCAATTATGCTTTCAAGCACAATCCCCAGTATGCTAACGAATTAAAATCACTCATTGAACATCATTATAAAATAGCAACTCAATTAAATCAAAACAAAGACATTAAAACTCTTACAAAAAAATTAGAAAAACTTTTTAATGAATTAAAAGAAGTTGTAGATGGTGTTTATCTTGTAAAAGAACTTACACCAAGAACACTTGATTACATTGTAAGTTTTGGTGAAAAACTTTCCTGCACAATAATTGGCGAAACTATGCTTAATCGAGGAATTGATTGTGAAATTTTATTTGCAGATAAATTAATTAAAACAGATAATAACTTTGGTTCTGCCCGTGTCGACTTTAAAACTACAAACAAAAAAATTGTAGATTATTTTAATAAGCATAAAAAACTTCAGATCATTACTGGATTTATTTCATCAACTTCAAAGAATGAAATTACAACACTTGGACGTGGAGGTTCTGATTATACTGCATCTATCTTTGGAGCAGCATTAAATGCAGACCTAATTGAAATATGGACAGATGTTGATGGAATTTTAACTGCAGACCCAAGAAAAGTAAAAAATGCATTCCCACTTGAATCGGTTACATACGAAGAGGCAATGGAATTATCACACTTTGGAGCTAAAGTAATCTATCCACCAACAATGTTGCCAGCTTTACAAAAGAAAATTAAAATAGTCATTAAAAACACATTCAATCCCGAATTTCCTGGCACAATCATACTCGAAAAAGAAAAAACATCTAAATTTACAGTTAAAGGAATTTCTTCTATTGATGATATTGCATTGATTCAAGTGCAGGGGGGAGGAATGATTGGAGTAAGTGGAATTGCAGCTCGATTATTTGGTGCACTTGCTCGTCATAACATAAATATTATCTTGATTTCTCAGGCATCCTCTGAACATAGTATCTGTCTTGCAGTTTTACCCAAATATGCTGAAGAATCCAAAAAAATTATTGAAGAAGAATTTCGACTCGAAATTATGGATGGAAAAATTGGAAAAGTTGAAGTAGAGAAAAATCTTTCTATAATTGCAGTTGTTGGAGAAAATATGCGTCGCACACCTGGAATTGCAGGAAAAGTATTCAGTTCACTTGGAAAAAATAAAATCAATATAATTGCAATTGCACAGGGTTCTTCTGAATTAAATATTTCGCTGGTAATTAACAAAAGCGATTTAATAAATGCATTAAATATTTTGCATAAATCTTTATTGAAAAAATGAGGTTATTATGAATAAACAAAAAATTCCTGTTGCAATATTAGGTGCAACTGGCAGTGTTGGTCAAAGGTTTCTTGAAATGCTTATAAATCATCCCTGGTTCGAAGTTGTAGAACTTGCTGCATCAGATAAATCGGCAGGTAAAAAATATTCAGAAGCTACTAACTGGATAATGCAAACTCCACTTCCAGAAAAATATGCCAATATGATCGTTAAAAAATGTGAACCTAACTTATCTGCAAAGATTGCTTTTTCTGGATTGGATGCTTCGGTTGCAGGAGAAATTGAATCAGCTTTTGCCAGTTCTGGTTATTATGTAATTTCAAATGCAAGAAATCACCGTTTTGATGATGATGTACCACTAATTATACCAGAAGTAAATCCAGATCATCTTCAATTAATAAGAAGTCAAAAATATAAAGGTGGAATTGTAACCAATCCAAATTGTTCTACAATTGGACTTGTACTGGCATTAAAACCTTTAAATGATAATTTTGGTATTGAAGCAGTAAATGTAGTAACAATGCAGGCTGTTTCTGGTGCTGGATACCCAGGTTTGCCAAGTTTAGATATTATTGATAATGTTATTCCATACATCAGTGGCGAAGAAAAGAAAATGGAAACCGAGCCACTAAAAATTCTTGGCAAATTAAATTCGAATAAAATTGATTTTGCAGATATTAAAATTAGTGCACAATGTAATCGTGTTGCTGTAATAGATGGTCATACAGAATGCGTGCAGGTAAAATTAAAAACAAAAACAACAATTGAAGAAATCAAAAAAGTGTGGAAAGAATTTAGATCAATTCCACAAGAATTAGATTTACCAACTGCACCAAAAAATCCAATTGTTTATTTTGAAGAAGAAAAATATCCACAACCAAAAATTCAAAGAAATATAGAGAAAGGAATGGCTACTTCAATAGGAAGATTGCGTGAATGTCCATTATTCGATTTTAAATTTGTTATACTTTCACACAATACAATACGCGGGGCTGCTGGTGGAACAATTTTAATTGCAGAATTAATGAAATCAGAGGGATATTTCTAATGAGCTCAAAAAGTATTAGAGTCTTTGCCCCTGCATCTGTTTCAAATGTAGGTCCCGGTTTCGATATGATGGGCTTTGCTCTTTACGAACCCGGCGACGAAATCATTGTAAAGAAAAATAATTCCAAAGAATTAAAAATTATTAAAATTGATGGCGATAATGGAAATCTTCCACTTGAAATAGATAAAAACACAACTACAGTTGCAATTAAATCTCTTCTTGAAAAATATGATTTAAAAGTTGGTCTCGATATTTTTATAAACAAAAAAATGGGAATAGGAAGTGGACTGGGCTCGAGTGCTGCAAGTGCTGTGGCTGGAGTCTTTGCAGTAAATGAACTCCTTGACTTAAAGCTTTCTAAATTAGATTTACTTGTTCATGCAATGGCTGGAGAATTTGTTGCAAGTGGAAGCATTCATGCAGATAATGTTGCACCATGCTTATTTGGTGGATTTGTATTAATAAGAAGTTATAATCCACTCGATATTATTCAAATTGATTATCCTAAAAATTTATATTGTAGTATAGTTTATCCAGATATTGTAATTAAAACCAAAGAAGCAAGAAAAATATTAAGCAAAACAGTCAAACTTAAAACTGCAATAGCTCAGGCTGGAAATGCATCTGGATTAATAATTGGTTTGATGACAAAAAATTTTGAATTAATCAGTCGCTCGATAATTGACTTAATTGCAGAACCAAAACGGGCAAAGTTAATTCCATGTTATAATCGCGTTAGAAAAGCAGCTCTCGATAATGGTGCATTAAATTGCAATATAACTGGCTCTGGACCATCAATGTTTGCTTTTTCTACATCTGCAAAAGATGCCGAACGAATTGCCGATGCAATGCTCAAAGCTGTAATCCAATCTGGATTAAATGGAAAAAAATACATTTCAAAAATTAATAGTAAAGGACCAATAATATTAGAATGAAATATTATAGCACAAACAATAAGAATCTTATTGTTAATTTCGAAACTGCAGTAATGCAGGGATTGGCAGAAGACGGTGGTTTATTTATGCCAGTTAGCTTTCCGAAAATTGATAATGAGTTTATTCAATCAATTGAAAAATATTCATTTCAGGAGATTGCTTTCAGAATAGCCAAATTATTTATTGATGATGAAATTTCTGAAAGCAATCTTTATGATATAATTTCAAACTCAATTACTTTTCCTGCACCTCTTGTTCAGATTGGAAAAAATTTATATGTACTTGAATTGTTTCATGGTCCCACACTTGCATTCAAAGATTTTGGTGCTCGATTTATGGCTAAAACAATGGGACATTTTGTTGCTAAAAGAAATATTCAATTAAATATTCTTGTAGCTACTTCTGGCGATACAGGAAGTGCTGTTGCTCATGGTTTTTATGATACACCTGGAATAAATGTTTTTATTCTCTATCCAAAAGGAAAAGTAAGTTTCATTCAAGAAAAACAATTAACAACTTTAGATAAAAATATAATTGCTCTTGAAATTGATGGAACTTTTGATGATTGTCAGAGATTGGTAAAAACAGCATTTGTTGATAAAGATTTAAACAAAAAATTAAATCTCACATCAGCAAACTCAATCAATATATCTCGATTGCTTCCCCAGGCATTTTATTATTTTGAAGCTTATAAACAGATAGTAAACAAAAATAATCATTCAATATTTTCTGTACCATCTGGTAATCTTGGAAATCTTACAGCAGGATTAATAGCAAAAAAAATTGGTTTGCCAATTTCAAAATTTATTGGAGCTGTTAATTCTAACAAAGTTTTTGCCGAATTTCTTCATACAGGAATTTTTAATCCCAGATCTTCAATTCAAACATTATCAAATGCTATGGATGTTGGAAATCCGAGCAATCTTATAAGAATAAGAGAAATTTATTCAGACATACTGAAAGATATGCAAAACGATATTTATTCTAACTCGTACGATGACAATCAAACAAGAAAAGGAATAAAAGAAGTTTATGAAAATTATAAATACATAATCGATCCACATGGTTCTGTGGGATATTTAGCATTAAAAGATTACATAAAATTTAATCAGCAATTTAATGGTGTTATTCTTGAAACAGCTCACCCTGCAAAATTTAAAGATGTCATAGAAGAAGAATTAAATATTGAAATAGAAATTCCAGAAAGATTAGCTGTTTGTTTAAATAAAGAAAAAAGAACTGTAGAACTTAGTTCAAAGTATGAAGATTTGAGGGAGTTTTTAATGGGACGTGATTAAAAATTTTTTAATTATTGTCTTTAGACAATACAGTTAACAGTAAATTTTTCTTGTTTTTAATCGCTCCCATATATATATTATTATGAATTATATTTAACAAAGCGAGGGTAATCCAGGATTAAGTCAGAATGCCCTTATAACTGGATTATGATAAATATTAAAAAAAATCTTAGAGAGCATCTTTTAAAGTTATTAAACAAAAAAATATCTCACTACGAATGCTCAGAATTGATAAGCTTCTCTAAAAATTTGATTATACCTTATTTAATGCATACAAAAATGCCTTTCCTTAAACTTTCGAGTATGCACGGACTTGATGTAAATGATCTTGCTGTAGATATTCTGGGAGAAATTTTTAGACAGGATAACAATGGTAATTTTATTAATCTAATTAAATTCAGATCAAAATTATATGATGAATTAGAAACAATTAACGAAAATAATC
Source organism: Rosettibacter firmus (assembly GCF_036860695.1). NCBI lineage: Bacteria > Pseudomonadati > Ignavibacteriota > Ignavibacteria > Ignavibacteriales > Melioribacteraceae > Rosettibacter > Rosettibacter firmus. The sequence continues at coordinate 291,213 of NZ_JAYKGJ010000004.1, forward strand.
TTTTCTTTGCTTATCAAAGTTTTTTGAGAACAGTTTCAGACACTCATATAGCAAGACTTTATGCAGAATTAGATCCCAATGGTTTTAAAATTCAAAGAAATATTAAAGAATCATTACCTAATGAAAATCTCGGGATAAGAAAGAACATCCTTGGCACAATGATTTATGTGCTGAACTATGAAACTAATGATCATCTACCCTATATATATTTAGAAGATTTTGAAAAAGAATTTTTAACAAGAGTTATTGAAAAATTATCTACTCGTGAACTACTCAACATTATTTATTTAATATTGCTTGATGTGAAAGAATACAGAAAAGAGATTACTTTAACAGATACTGTATACTTGTTTAAAAAATATTACGGAATAGAAAGTGTAATACAAAATGGAGATGAATTTGATATAGTTCCTTCAAAATCGACCATTGAGGAATATGAACTACAAAACATATATGATGAAGTGATCAAGAAAATTAAACTCAAAATCTTTACTGATTATTATTCAAAAGGAAAATTAAGTATAGAACAGTCCAAATCATTAATCGATACTATTAATGACATAACATATGACTTATTATTTACAGGTCAAAACAATACTTCATATTATAATTATTTGTATAAACATTTGCATATAAATAAAGAAGAGTACAACAATAAATTCAAATCGAAATTAGAATATTTAGTTAAATTAGTACATTGTGAGATTAAAAATTACTTTTTTGCAAAAGACTAATTCCTTAAACAAATTATTTCGGATAAATTAATATGCATAAGAAGGAATCTAATTTGCATATAGAAGAAAAAGTAATCGAATTATTTGCTTATGATCCTTCTCTTTTTGATGAAAAAGAGAATTTAAAAATTACTGCACACTTAAGCGAATGCGAATATTGTCACGACATTTATAAAACTTACCAAAATATTTACCATCATATTTCGTTCTCACAAATAAAACCAGACGAAAATGATTTGTTATTTGCTGAAAGAATTATAAATAATTTAAAGCCTAAAAATAATTTTAAACAATTAACTCAAAAAAGCACTCTTGTCAAAATTGAAAATGGTGATTACAAAATAATTACAAGACCTAAACTATTTTCACTACAGGGATTTACTTACATAATAAGAAATTATCCCTTTCAAACAGCAGGATTTATCTCAATAGTTGCTTTACTGTTTATTTTAAGTACATTTTTGTTTATGAAACCCAATAAAGATTTAAATCCAGTTCATCTTAGAATAAAAAATGAAAAACTTATTGCATATAATAAGTCTGGTGAAATATTGTGGTCTAAAATTGCAGATTTTGGAACCGATTCGATTGAGATATTAATGGCTCCCCCACATTATTTTATGAAAAAAGCGATTGGTATTTTTGATATTGACGGTGATGGGATGAATGAAGTTTTAATTTCAGGTAATATTCCCAATACGGGATATTATAGTTTTGATTCTCTGTATTGTATTAACTATGATGGAAAGGTAAGATGGGTTGCTTATTCTGAAAGCAAAAAATTTAACTATGCTCCCAAATGGAAAAGAACACACTGGAAAATAGATCATTTTTTAACAGTTAAGAAAAAAGATAAAACTCTACTGGTAGTTACAGCCTGCGACAGAACTTATGGGGGAGCCATTATATCAACTTTAAATCCCTTTACAGGGGAAGTAACTTCAACAATTTACCATTCTGGTCATATCGCTTCTGCTAAAAGTATAGATATTAATGAAGATGGTAATGAAGAATTAATCCTGGGTGGAATTAGCAGTTACTACAAACCCTTTATAATGGTTCTGGAACAGGAAAAATTTATGGGTGTAATGCCTGATTTTTATTCAAGCGGACATTCAGTGCGAGGAAATGCAAGTTATTATATTTTACTACCAATTACAGAAATAAGTAAATCATCTCAAAAATCGAAAACTTCTGTAACAGTAGAAGAAATTATTAAATCAAATGATACTGGCTTTATTGCTGTTATTAATGAAGCAACATCTATGGAAAATGAATCTCCAATCTTGATATATTCTTTTGATAAAGATCTTAGATTAAGATATATTTCAGCAAATCCAACATATCTCACGAAATTTGAGAGACAGAAAAAAATCAAAATTACATCATCTGAAATAATCAATAATTACCTTTCAACCTATAAAGATTCACTTTTATACTGGAACGGAGATGACTTCGTAAATTATCCTGCTAAAAACAAATATTGGGATCAAAAATTCCAACTACCAAAGTAAAAATATATCCAGGTTTTAATTAACTTCCTAAATTTTTCTGCAAAAGAGGGTTTCCCTGAAAAATTATAAATTTATTTCCGATTTTAGATAAGCATTAAATATTCGAAGACTTGATTTATGGGAATACAACAAAGTACTACTTTGATTTAAAGAATCATATAATTAAACATAGAAGGTATTATATATTAAAAAAGTATTACAAAATTTTAGTTTTTGCTTAACTCGACAGTTTTCTAATAAACAGTTCAGTAATGCTTGTAAAAATATTTTGCATAGAAAAATGAATTTATAATGGTTGCATTGGTTAGCATTATCAGTCAAATGTGCTAATCTAAATACCAATTAAGAAAGAGCGGTTTTTATTGTAAGGGACTAAGGAGTTATGTTTCTAATCTTCAATATTGAAAGAAACGATGACATTATAAAATTAAGATTCATAAGCAAGAATTTTGGAAATTATTTTCAGCCATATATTTTCAAAAAGATCATTCTAAATCTAAAAAACAACAAAATACATAAATTACATTTATTGAAGAAAAGATCTATGATTAATATTCTCCATCAAAATCTATATAAGAAAAATAAACTTTTTTCGTTGATTTTTTTTATAAGAGTTAATAAAAACAATGCAATATTTTATAAATGCTTTTAAGCTTATTAATTTTATATTTATTAATTTTATATACATTTATATCCTCAAAATAAGTTATAAAGTCAATCTTAGTGAAATTTCATAGAGAATCCCAGACTTCGTTATACCTTTTGTTAATTAAGTTTTAATTCCGATTTAAGAGTTCTTTCTAAATATTCTACTGATCCCGATTATCATTACCTCTTCCAATTTTTCTAATAATGATTGTACAGTCTAACAATTTATATCCTGCCTTACGTCAGTCAGGTTTGTAACTCATCTTTGTTCTTTTATAGCTCTGTCTTTGCTCACACATAATCAGGTTCTGAGTGAACTCGTTTAAGCTTTCTATAGTACTTATCTTGTTCTATTTCTTCAATTAGATAACTACATTTTCTCTTTTGTGCCATTGATAACATTGTATTAATGTATATTTTTCCAAAGGTCTCCTCTATGGTTTACTTTAAATCTTTTCAACAATCTATTATAGATAAAATTCTTTCCTGTAATCTGAAGTCTCTTTTTTATCTTAACCCAGTGGTATTTTATTCTCATAACTTGAAAAAAGTAAAATTGTTATTCCCAGTACTATTACTACATTATCTTTCGAGATAGAATTATCATCTTAGAGATTAATTATTTTTAAGTTTTGTTTTAGTTAATCAAACCTAATTTTGGGGTAGTCTCTATTTTTTTATACCTAATTTCAAATAAGAATAAATTTCCACTTTTATTTTTTTACAATTCTTTTCTGCATAAAGAAATATTTGAGTAAATATTATATGTATAAATAAGCAACGATGTATGAATAGATTATTTTTTATTGTCACATATAGACTTTTCTATATAGTAATACTTTTTATGTCTTCAAATTTTTCCATTGCTCAATATTACTCAAAACCCGAGTGGGTAAATAACCCCCCAGAAGGATATTATAATTACTATTTTGTGGGATTTGGCATTAATCAAGATTATCAGAAGTCATTCCAATACGCTATAGCTAATGCTACACAAAAATTTTTAAATAAATACAAAGTTGAAAGTTTTACTATTATTGATAAAACTCCAATTGCAGACAGATCAAGAGTAGTTATTAAAGTAAAAGGGGAGGAAAAAACACTTTTCCTGAAGATAGTTGACTCATATGTAGAATATACTCTTGCAGGATATAAGACTTATGTTTTAGTAAGTTCACCAAGAGAAAGTGAAAATGTTAAAGAACTCCCGTCAAACACAGGAGCACTTTTTAGGTCAATGATAATACCTGGATGGGGTCACTTTTATAAAAATCATAAAGAACGTGGATTATTATTTTTACTTTTTGAGGGAATAGGATTAGGAATCAGTACTATATTTTATAAAAATGCTATAACTCATAACAATGAACAATTAAAAACAAAATCAAGTATTATTTTAGGTATTACATTGGGTCTTCATATTTTAGGGATTATTGATAGCTATACTATAGAACCTAATATTATTTATAAATAGGGGGGAAAATGAAAAAGAGTATTTTGATTGTGTCTTCTCTTGTAATCATTTTTATAATTAATAATTGTTCCTCAAGTAGAATAGAATCCGAAAATATCCCTGGATCCAAAGTAATTTTCGCAACCAGCAGCGAAACAGAACCTGAATGGGTAAAAAGTGGAAAAATCTTTTGGTATGAACCAAAAGACGAAAAATATTATATAGTTGGTATTGCAAATAATCAATCTGATGTAGGATTTGGTGCTGCTATTGCCCAAGCTTATGCATTAAAAAACCTAGCTCAAAAGATACAAACAATTTTTAATTCAAATTTTGCATTAATAGAAGTCGGGAATTCCGAAGACATCCATAATCTAAGTGAATTATTAATTTCTGTTATAACAAAAAATATTCAGATGTCTGTTGTGATGAGCGAACAGTACTGGAAAGAATGGCAAATGAATAATGGGTACCAAATAAAGCATGTTTATGATATATACACATTAAATCAAATTACAAAAAAAGATTTAGAAAGAGCAATTTCGTTAGCAATTGAAAGCTCAAAAAATAATGTAATAAATCCAGATTTAAGAACTCGCCTAGATAAATTTAAACAAGAAGTCCAGAGTAACCTTAATAATCAAAATTAATGAGACTCTTATTTATTATAATAGTTTTTCTTCTGAACGTTTTATATGCTCAAGAGAATTCATCTTATTCAAGGGCATACATAGGTTATTCAGCTGAACTGATTACATATCAAATTACAGAAAACGAAGCTTATTCTTTAGCAAAGGGAACAATTCCTTCACCTGTACCCTTTATTTTAAATAATTTTGAAATCGGATACTGTTCTTTTAGTGAATGGTTATTGTTAGGAATATATGGAGGAATTAGTTTAGGTAAACCTACAGGTATAATAAGTGTTACAAAGTCCAACATAAATTTTGAAATTGGGTTACATGGTGAATCTATAGATATTTACACGGGATTAAAAGGTTTTGTTCTAATAAATCTGACTCAAAAAGGAATTTTAGTTAATAATTTATCTGACACTAATGTGTCATATAAAAATAGTCAAATTTTTGGATATGCTGTGGATATTGGCATTAGAGCATTTCTAACTAAAAAATTAATGCTCACTGCAGAAGGAGCAATAAATTTTTTTATAAATGGAAATATACATAAAGAATGGTATTCAACAGGAGTTTTAGTTCCATACAATTCGTTAATATTTGATACTTACTCCTTTAAATTTGGTTTTGGAATAATACTATAAAATTTATATCGCTGCTATTGAATGATTTTTAGCAAAAAATATTCTATGGGGGATAAATTTTTTTCCGCAAACCTTATAATATGTATCAATTTATATATTGGATAAAATGAAAAATAAGTAGATAACTTTTTATTATGATTTAAAAACTAACAGGTTTTATAAAGACATTTTAGAATTCAGTAAATCTTTTTCTTAAAAGTTACTGTGTGTATTAATAGATATTAATTCGCTAAATTTTAATAAATCTATAATAAAACAAAAACTTAGCAATTAAATTGAACTGTGATTTTAAGTTAATTATTAAGTTCTTTGTATGTGCTTACATATTACATTTTGAGGTTTTTCGAAAGTCATTCTGCAGCATATAATTTTTTTATAGGAGGTCTTATATGCGACCTGAATCTTTTTTTACTTTCTTATTCCCTTTAATAGAAGAGTTTTCTAAAGGAAAACCCATCAAAAATATTATGGCTTTAATTTTTATAATTATTGGGATAGTATTATTTGCAAGTGGAGTTTTTATTTTAGTTAATTTTTGGAGTTCAGCACCAGATTTTGGTACTATATTAGGTTTATTAATCCTGTCCATTTCAATAATGCTCACCTTTCAAATCTGGTTTTATCGAGCAAGTGAGATCTACAATTTAAATTACCCAAAATATTTTATGATACCCATTGTTGAAAAATTTATAAGAGCCTTAGGAGAAAGTATTGCATTTTTGTTATTGGCAAATGGTATTGCAGGTATGTTCATCTTTTGGTTTTCTAAATATGCACAAGAGATTTATAAATATTTAACATTAATACCATCATTTTTTATCCCAGAAAATACTTTTCTTGCTGGATTATTATTTCTCATTTTTAATGTACTCTGCTCAATAATAATTCTTGGTTTTTATTACCTAATAGCAGAACTTATTATAATTATTGTTGACATTGAAAATAATACAAGAATAAAACATAGTTAAGCTATGACAAAAAATCTCAGTAAAAAAATATTTTTAATTTTTGTTTTATGTTTTCAAATATCAACTTATGCTTTTGAAAATGAATTCATACTTTTTTTTTAACGTATATAAATCGTGAACTTGTAATTATGCCGGTGGTATTAGTTAATAACAGAGAATTAATTAAACCACCAGAAATCTATTTTGGCAGGTTAAACAGAGAATGTATTGAATTTGCAAATAAATACTATAATTTAGGTCAATCTTATTATAAAGCTAATAATGGGCTTCCCTTTGAATTAGTTTCAGTTAATGAAGAATTTGATTCTAAAAAATATTACATACCAGAATTATGCATTGCACCTCTCTATATTAAAGTATTTTACTTGGGGAACACATTACCTTATACATCTCTTGTAACTAATTCTATGACTATAGCAAATCAATGTGTAAATAAAAAAAATGTTGATAAAAGATCTAAAAGCTTACTTCTGAAAATTGTACAAGAAAAAATTATGCTAAATAATTTAGAAATCGTAAATGCAATAGAGACAGAGTTTTATAAAAACAACAAGTTATTTCTTTTGTGGATAAATCAAAGATATGAAAATAAATTAAAAAAATATCTGGTATTTATAGAAAAATATAAAGGTGACTATAATGTTGTTTCTGTAGACTCATTGTTTAATAGTCAAAATGGATATACAACATTTACTGAAAAGTTTCTACTGGATGTAATTGATATAGATAATGATAAATTCAATGAGATTATATTTTATTATAATGATGACAAAGAAATATACGGCTTTCAGATTTATAAAAAATCTTGGAATAATTGGATTCTTTATTATGAAACTAAATATGGTTGTTATTAAATAAAAATTATTTGAGGTAAAAAATGAAAATAATTGTAACAATAATATTTACAATAATATCATTACAGGTATACGCCCAACTTACACCTGTAGAGAATATTATTGCTAATTCACAAGATTATATAGGTAACACAGTCACTACTCAAGGGTTAGTTGTTATATATCAGAAAGGTTCCGGAAATACCAACTATTATATACTACGAGGTAATTATGGTGGATTAATTAGAGTAAACACTGCTGAAGAACCACCTGATATTAATAAAATTTACAAAGTTGAAGGCATAGTATATTATGATGTGAATACCAGATCTCCTTTTATTAGTGAGAGGAAAAAATATCCTTTAGAAGAGAACAAACAAGAAGAAAAATTAGTACAAAGTGAAAATGCTTATAAAACGCAATCTGTGGGACCTCAAAAAAAAGAAAGTGCTCAACAATTAATTGGTTTAGCAATATTACTTATCATTCTTTTATCTGTTTATATTTTTACAAAGCAAAAGCAATTAATAAAATCTTCCGCAGCTGTTTCATCTGGAGTTTCAAATTTAAATGCACCTCAATTTGAATATGATCAGGAGCCCGTTAATGAAAAGATATCTGATTATGAATTCAAGACTATCAAAATAACAACCGAAAGTCCAAAGACATTGAAATTTATACCTGGTAAATTAACAATAATTTCTGGTGATGACATCGGCAAATCATTTAAAATAGCTGGATATCCAACTAATGAAGGTAATATTGTAACAGTAGGTAGACAAGAAATACGAGGCGAAAGAGCTTATAGTCATATACAATTAATTCAAAAAACTGTTTCACGTAAACAAGCAGAGATTATTCAGCAAGGAGACAAGCTGTATATAAAAAATCTTAGTGAAACTAATCCTACCCAAATCAATGGTTTAGAACTTAAACCATTAGAAAAATCGGAATTAAATCCCGGAGACATTATTAGATTTGGCGAACTGGAATTAAAATATGAATTATGATTTAAGGGCAAAATGTATAAAGTAGATATAGCATTAAAAAGTATAAAGGGGAAAAGAGCAAATAACCAAGATTATTGTATTGCAAAAAAATTAAGTAAAGGTGTTTACTTTTTTGCAGTTGCCGATGGAATGGGAGGAACCGTTGGCGGTAAAATTGCAAGCAAATTGGTGATCGAAAATGCAATCCAAGTCCTAAATGAAGAATTATATAATAATCCAACATTGAAAGACTTAAAACTTGTATTAGAACGAATATTTTTAACCTCTCAAAAAGCTATAGCAAAAAAAATAAATACCACACCATCTTTAATGGGAATGGGTACTACATTAACCTGCATTTTAATTTATGGAAACAAATTTGTTTGGGGAAATATCGGAGATAGTAGAATTTATTTATTCCGTGAAAATAATTTTTCTCAAATAACAGTGGACCATACTTTTGTTAATAATAATAAAAATGACCCTGCATTATTTAATACCCAATTATATAAAAATTTTCTTCAAAGAGCTTTAGATGGCGGTAATGATCAACCGGATATTTTCCCATTAAATGAAGATTATGAAATACTTGAAGATGGTGATATTTTTTTGCTTTGTTCAGATGGATTGGTCATAAATAAATCTTTGAATACTACTCAAATTAAAGAACAGCTTGAAAATGCTCCTACATTAAAAAAAGCATGTAATTATTTAGTAAAATATGCTTTAGATAATAATTCAAACGATAATATATCTGTAATATTAGTTGGTATAGGAAATTACAAAACTAAAATTGGAAAGAATAAAAAAAATAGATTTTATTTAATAATTAAAGACAAAAAAAATATATCAAACTTATTAACAATTCTAATATTTTTATCAACTATACTTCTTATTGTTTATTTAACTTCTTTCAACACCTCAGTAGAAAGTGAACCTCAAAAATCTAATAAAAAAATAAGAATTGATACTTTAGTTGAAAAACCAATCTCAAATAATAGTATCTCGTACAACTACAATGTAGATTGGGATAAGTTTTACAATAATCAATTACCAAATCTAAACTTAACAGAAGAAAATTTATTAAAGAAAAATTATTCATTTTCAGATACAAAAATAGAACGCAATAAAAAAATCCATAATCGTTCAAGCAAAAAAGAAAAACTCGATTTAAAAAGTATTAACATTAAGCCACTGGAAAAAACTAATACTTTTGAACAAATAAAACCCAATAAATTACTTACTTATGGAAATGAAAAAAGCAATACTTCAATGGAAGATTTGCAATCTTTTGACAACGATAGTGAATTTAAAACTATCCTGCAGAAACTTGATAATTTAATTAATTCGAAGAATAAGAAAAAATCTGAACAACTTTTGTTTGAATCCATAGAAAAATATCGTAAGGAATATGACTCAACTTCTGATCAAAATATAAGAATCAATATTGTAAACAAAATAAAAATTCTACAAAATAAAGCAAAAGAAATTAGAAGCCTCAGATGAAAATAAAAAATTATGATTGGATTTGGGAAAAAAACAAAAAGATGTCCATATTGCTCGGAATTAATACTGGAGACAGCCATAAAATGTCGTTATTGTGGAAGCTATTTAGGTAATGATAACTTACATTTTGAACCCTTCACATTTATTAGTTTAGCTTTATCATCAAAGTTCAAAATTATAAATGAAATAGGGCATGGTGGGACAGCAACAGTATATAAAGCTATTGATTACAAAAGAGAACAAAATGTAGCTCTTAAAATTATACAACCTCATTTACTAAACGATAAAGAATTAGTTGATAGATTTCATAGAGAAGCACAAATATGCTCTACACTAAATCATTATAATATTATAAAAGTCTACGATGAAGGTATTGAGAATGGGATTCATTATATGGAAATGGAACTCTTGGAAGGATATGACTTACACAAGAAAATAAAAAATGAGGGACCTCTAACTATAAACGAATTCTATAAAATATTTCTTCCCATTGCAGATGCTTTAAGTTATATACATAGTAAAGGATTAATACATAGAGATATTAAAAGCAGCAACATTTTTATTACAAAAGAAAATAGAACGGTGTTAATGGATTTTGGAATTGCATTTTCTAACAATTATGGACAACTAACAATGCCAGGTTTTTTATTAGGAACTCCAGAGTTTATGAGTCCAGAACAAGCTGAAGGAAAAGAAATAGACTCGAGCAGCGATATATATTCATTGGGCGTTGTAATGTATTATTCTCTTTCAGGAAAATTACCCTATTTTTCTGATAACCCTGTAGCTACTATTTCTAAAATTATAAATGAGGATTATATCCCATTAAGAAATATAAATCCAGATATACCAGAATATATAGAAAAAATTATAGATAAATGTCTTATAAAAGATAAAAAAGATAGACTCCAGTCTAGTAACGATTTAATATCTTTACTTAAAACACACAATATATATAGTAATTTTCCGGTAGAGTACGATAGTGAAAAAACAATAAAAATTAACCTTCAAGACATTGAGAATTATAAAATCTCCAATGTTCAACAAAAAAATTCTAAATATAGTTCTACTGTAACAAATGAAATTACTGCAGAAGATAAAAAATTAAAAAATATTCAAAGATTTTTATTGGTTTCAATAGGAATAATTATTTTTTCAATGATTACACTACAGATGCTTAATGATAAACCTTATAAAAATATTGAAGAAGAATTACCATTAAATAATAAATACGGGCAAAATAATAATTCTATATACAATTACGAAAAGAGTTATATTGATTCTTCTATAAAGACTGAAGTCCCCAAATCGAATCCCAAGCCAACTTACGATACTGTTACTACTACTTCTAATGTTCAGTTATCACAAGATAATTTATCAAAAAATACTATAGTGCCAGATTTAATAGGAATGGATATAGAATCTGCTAAAAGTGTTCTTAAAACAAACAAACTTAATATTGGTACGATTGATAAAATTCCAAATCCTACAAAACTTAATATTGTTCTAAGACAAATTCCAAAAGCTGATAGCAAAGTAAAAGAAGGGACTCGGATAAATTTAATTATTGGAGGTGAATAGGAAAATGATAAAGAGAATTTTGTTTTATATTCTAATTTTGTTCACTATTAACAAGTTTTACGCTCAGGAATTTATAGGAGTATATAGTAAACTACAACATGACTTATTTATTAATTATAAAAAACCCATTGGCTTAGCTATACTTAAATTTGAAGGTTCTGATGATTTTGATATTAAACTGATTGATAAATTAAAATCTAACACTGTTTTTTTTGAAAATTTTGAACTATTCCCTCAAGAAATTCTTGAAAGACAAAAATCTAAATTATCTTTAAAATCTATTGACCCAAACGATTCGAAAGTATTAAAGGTACTAAAAGATATACTCGAAATAAGTTTAATTGTAACCGGCCAAGTTTATAATTCTGACAGCATGAAGTTAGATTTAATTAATACTGATGGCAGTATAATTTTTTCTTCTGTTTACAAAAAAACACAAAATTCAACAATTGTTAACGATATTGTAAAATTATTTTTTGAAAATGTAATAACTATATATTATAAAGCTCCACCTAGCGGTATGATTTTAGTTGAAGGAGGTGAATTCATTATGGGAAATAATGAAGGTGAGCCAGATGAAAAACCAGCACATAAAGTAAAAGTAAATAATTTCTATTTAGATATTTATGAAGTATCCCAAAGGGAGTTTGAAAATGTTATGGGATATAATCCATCAATTAACAAAAACCCTGATGCGCCGGTTGAAAATATCACCTGGTATGAAGCAAACGAGTTTGCAAAAAAAGTTGGAAAAAGATTACCTACAGAAGCAGAATGGGAATTTGCAGCAAGAGGAGGAAAAAATACGAATAATATTTCAATAGATAGTATGATTAATAAGATCTACTATTTAGCTAATTCAAATGGTTCAGCTCATATCAATAAAGAAGCTAAGTATCCCAATGAGCTTGGTATTTATAACATGCTTGGAAATGTATGGGAATGGTGCTCGGATTGGTATAGTAAAGACTATTATTCAATAAGTGAGTATGATAATCCTAAAGGCCCTGATAAAGGGATGTATAAAGTAATAAGAGGTGGGGGCTGGACAAGTAATATCGAAAAATGCACAGTTTACTTTAGAAATTCATTAATGCCAAATAGCAAAGGTCCAAGTGTGGGTTTTAGATGTGCAAAGGATTTATAAATTATAATTGAGACAATCATGAAATTACTTCTAAAAATCTTATTAATAACAATTTCTATTAACATAACCATAACGAGTCAAACAAAAAAACTCGCTCTTGTAGATGTACCCCAACCAATTCCTTATGAGTATTTTCAATATATTGCTAAAAATGTTTCAGCTAAAGATTTATATGGAATATACTTCTTAACCAACATTAAGGATTTAAGATTTGGTCCCCCTAATTCTATATTAAAATCCTTCTATGTAATGGGAGGTTATATAGTTTTCATAAATAAAAATTCAACTAGAATAGAAATAACCTCTAATATATACAAAAGTTTAATTATTGATTTTTTAGTATATGGTCTGCAATTCGCTCAAAGTAATTATTGGCTTATTAAAATATCAGAAGAAAATTACAATACATTATCTTTGGTCTTTCTGGGAACGAATAAAAAAAATTACGATTTATTTATTGATGGTATAAAAAAGGAAAAAAACAAATCTTATTTTCTTTTAACTAAAGGTTATCATAATATTACTTACACAGATAAAAATGTAATAAAACTAAGTGATACAATTAAAATATTAAATTCAGAAGAAAATTTTACATTCAATTTTTCAGAGATTTTTTCTGAAAAAATTATTATTAAAACCAATCCATCTGGAGCAAGAGTATTCATAAATGGAATAGAAGAAAGTAAATCTAATTTAACTACCTTTAGAAATCCAGGTAAATATAAAATAAAACTTGTTTTGAATGGATATTACACTATTGATGATTACATAGAAGTAAAAAAAGGGAAAAATAATACCTTCAATTATCTTTTTACAAAAAGTCTGGCAAGTCTAAAAATTGATACTGAACCCGAAAACGTAAATATTACAATAAATGGAAAACCTATAAACGAAAAAGATATTGAATTTGATGCTCTCGGCACATATGTATTAGAAATTGAAAGGCCACAAATTAAGAAAATAGTAGATACTATCGTGGTTAATAATGGTGATAGATTAAGAAAAAAATATAATTTATTGATGCCTCTCGGTACTTTGCTTCTAATAATTAATCCAAGTGATGCTATTTTGAAGATTGATGGAAAAGAGATTGAGAAAAAAGACACACTGAAATTGGAAGAAGGAACTTACAATATAATGATAGAAAAGGATGGATATGAAAAATTCAGTGAACCCATCCACATAAAAGCAAATGAAATAAAAAAGAGAGTCATTAATCTTAAATCAATTTATGGATATCTATACATCACAGTTACCGCCCCCGGTTATAGAATTAATATAATTAAAGATAATAAGGTCATAAAAGAGGTATACAATAGAAATTTTGCAGATAGTTTATTAGTGGGGAAATATTTACTGGAAGTAACTTCGGGATCGAAATTTTATCCTTTTGTAGATACAATTGTTATCAGTAAAAATGTAACAAAAACAATCAATGTTAACTTAAAATTAAGGGATAGTTATGATGTAAATATAGTCAAAGTACTAACTCAAGGTAATGCAATTAAAAATTTAAGATTTCAGAAGAAAGGTTATTACTATGAAATTAATTATGACTTAAGTGATAACAACGATACAAAATACAATGTTAAACTATACTTAGTTGATAAATCACAAAAATATGAAAGACTGGTACCCTTAGAACACGTTTATGGTGATATTAATGAAGTGAAAGGTCCAGGTAAAAATAAAGTTATTAGATGGGATTTTATTAATGAATATCCTCAGGGTATAGAGAATAATAATTTATACCTTCTCCTTAAATCTGAAGTAATTAAGAAAAGAATACCGTGGTATATATATACTGCAATATTAGGGGGAACTGCTACTTATTTTATAATAAAAGGGAAACCACAAATTAATGTTGAGAAAGATAAATTACCACCTCCTCCTAAAAGACCATAAGTAAAATAATTTTATGTAATGAGTATGAATAAAAGATCAATTTTACTTTTATTTTTTTTCATATTAATGAATCACATTTGGGGACAAACCAAATGGTCTGAACTATGGTCGGGGTCACATCAATCGACAATAAATTGTGTGGTATTTTCACCCAATGACTCTATGATTGCTTCCGCAAGTAATGACAATTTAGTAAAAGTATGGAACGCTAACAACGGAAAATTATTATTCACATTACAACACTCGAATTGGATTAATATTGTAAAATTTAGCTATGATGGGCATTATATTGTTACAGGGAGTAAAGATAAAACTATTAAAGTATGGAATGCTACTAATGGTCAGCTTTTATGGATAGGATATCATTATGACCAGATTAATTCACTATCTATAAGTAACGATAATAAGTTTTTAGTATCGGGAAGTAACGATAATCTATTAAAAGTATGGGATCTATCTAAAGGAACTTTGAAATGGACGGGTTCACATTTAGGTGCAGTAACATCGGTTAAATTTAGCAGAGACGATTCAAAGATTGTATCTACAGGTAACGATAAAAAAGTTAAGGTTTGGGATGCAATATCAGGAAACTTAATTTGGGAAAGAGAACATATTAGAGCTGTTAATATATTAGCCGTTAACAAAATTTATGATATGTTGGCAACAGCAAGTATTGACGGGACTATATCTGTCTGGAATTTGAATACTGGTTATAAATTCTGGGAAGGAAAACATTCAGGTTATATTTATACTCTTGAATTCAGCAATAATGGTAACCTTCTTATATCAGGTGGAGATGATTATAAAATTAAAGTTTGGAATACTGAGTCGGGAAATTTAATCTGGTCTAATACACATAATGCTTCTATACATGCATTGTCAATAAGCAAGGATGATTCTAAAATAGTAACAGGTTCTTGGGATAAAACAATAAAAATATGGGAATTAAACTCTGGTAATTTATTATTTATTGGTAATATTACAAGCTTTGTTGAAACAGTTGAATTTAATAGTACAGGCGATATAATTGCTACCGGAAGTGATGATGGACTCTTAAGAGTGTGGACAAGCAAATTGATCATTGAATTAACATCACCTAAAGGAGGTGAAATATACTACATAAATACTGAAGTAACGTTATCATGGAAAACAATAAATGTTGATTTTATAAATCTCGAATACTCAACTGATAACGGTGAAAACTGGAATTTAATAGTTTCAAACTACGCTTCAAATATTGGTTTCTATATATGGAGACCCAATATAATTTCTAATAAATACAAAGTAAAAATAAGTGCATCAAATAATCCTTCTGTCTATGATATAAATGATAGCACTTTTTTTGTCATATCCAATAAAAACATAAAATTAAATTCCCCGAATGGGGGAGAAGTATGGAGAGCAGGAAGTCAACAACAAATACGATGGAGTAGTTCTAACATTGCTTATATTAAA